>DBFNNF010000001.1:0-4884 GCA_048407585.1 Lactobacillus johnsonii
AGTGACACAATAAACAATTATTCACTTATTCATCATCCTAATCTGTTTCATCGCTTGTCGGATATTTTTTGTATATTTGTGATAGCAAAATAAAACTAGTCCATCTCTGTCATCTGCACTTCTTCCTACTCGACCTGCAATCTGAACTAGACTTGGTGTATTGTAAATTGGATCATCTGCCGCAATTACAATTACTTGAACATGTTTAAAAGTTACTCCTCGTTCTAAAATTGTTGTTGTTAGTAAAATATCAATTTCTTGATTACGAAATCTAGCGACTTTACTTTGCCTTTCTTTGTCACCCGCATATACACTCACAATCTTTTTCTCTTTAAAAACAGCAGTCAAATGTTTCTTATATATGGGCAAATCTTTGATTCTCGGAACAAATACCAGAAGAGGTCTGTTCATATTTATAATTCTACTAATCTGTTTAATCAGAGCAGGATGAACTTTTCCTTTACTAGAAATAAAAGGTTTAAAGAAATATTTTTCTTTCGGTACAGGCAGTAATCCCTTATGAAATCTTCTCTTCAGCAAAGAATAATTAATTACCTTACCTTTGGCCAGTTTTAATAATTTTTCATCTGGAGTTGCAGTTAGAAAAAATGTACATCCCTTTTCTTTTACAGCATTTTCAGCTGCAAAATGAAGCATTTTATTTTCATAAAAGGGAAAAGAGTCTACTTCATCAATCACAATCAAATCAAAAGCCTGGTAAAATTTTAAAAGTTGATGTGTTGTGCATATGACAAATTGCTCATCTTTTGCATCATGATATTCACGTCCATGGTATTTTCCAATTTCCACATTTTCAAATGCTGCTTGAAAGCGGGGAAATAATTCATCAACTACATCAATTCGAGGCGTAGCAATTGCTATTCGGAAGCCATTCTTTAAAACTTCTTCTACTACTGTAAAGAGCATTTCTGTCTTACCAGCTCCAGTTACTGCATGAATTAAATGATCTCTTCGCTCTTTAAAGGAATTAACTAACTCATTAGAGATCAACTCCTGTTGATCAGTTAGTTTTCCCTGCCAACTGAGTGGAGCAACTCTTTTAGGATAAGTACTTTTTTCAATGTTTCTTTCTAAACTCTTCTCTTCACTTATTCTCCCAACCCCAATACATTCTCGGCAATATAAATATCCATTAGGTAATTTTGCATCTGCTTTAGTGTTACATCGCTGGCATAAACCATTTATCATTGCAGGAACTTTTGTCGTCTTACTATTTATGTTATGGTTATTTTGATTATCTATTCATTGTCGTCCTTTTAATTCACTCATCAATATCACCCTATATTAATTACGCAGTTGGAGGCGATTTTTTGTCATCAAAACAACTAAACTATTTAACAATCAGTAAATCGGGTCAACATGAGATAGTTATCAAAAAAAGTAGATTCATCTGCTCGTTAGCTCGTACTAAAACAGTGGAAGAAGCCCAAACATTTATTGATCAAGTTTCAAAAAAATATCATGATGCAACTCACAATACATATGCTTATACTTTAGGATTAAACGATAATCAAGTTAAGGCAAGTGATAATGGTGAACCTTCCGGAACAGCAGGCATCCCTGAATTAAAAGCTCTCCAATTAATGAAATTAAAAGATGTGACTGCTGTAGTCACAAGATATTTTGGTGGCATTAAGTTGGGAGCTGGTGGATTAATCCGCGCTTATTCAAATTCTGTAACTGAAGCTGCTCAAAATATTGGTGTTGTAAAATGCGTCATGCAGCAATTAATTGAATTTACAATTCCTTATAATCGACTTGATGAGGTTAATCACTATTTAAATGAAAATAAAATCCTCATTGATAATCAAATATATACTACTGATGTAACAATCCAAATTTTCCTAGATCTAGATCAAATCACTCAAGTTGAAGAGGATCTAATTAATTTATTATCGGGAAAAGTAGATTTCAAGAAAATAGACCAAAGATTTAATGAAATTCCTGTTACTAATTTAAACTTCCATGAACAATAAAAAAGATTTACGTTGTTTTAACGTAAATCTTTTTTATTTGTATTCTTTTTATTTAATCGTCTTACTTTTACTTCAGGATCTGCACGTTCCATTTTATTAATAGTATGTTGAAGAAAATGCAGAAGTGGTTTATATTTCTCGCCTAATAATCCAATCGTTTCAACAAAAAGTTCAACTGCGAATAACAGACCTAAAATCAATAACCAGATCCCCCAGCGAGGAGACACTAATGAAAGCAATGAGACAAAAGAAAAAATAAGTGAAATTCCCTAAATAGCTAACACAGTTTGACGATGCGATAATCCCATTCGCATTAATTGATGATGCAAGTGATGTTTATCAGCTTGAGATATATTTTTTTTATTTAACTTTCGCCTAATCATTGCATAAACTGTATCAGTAATTGGAACACCCAAAATAAGAATTGGAACTAATAATGACACAAAAGTTACATTCTTTAATCCTTTTAACGATAGGACGGAAATCATAAAACCAATATATAAAGCACCTGTATCTCCCAAAAATATTTTCGCCGGGTGAAAATTATAAGGTAAGAAGCCCAATAAACAAGCTGCTAACATAATACACATAATTGGGACATAGTGTTGCCAACTCTTTAAAAAGAAGAAACCAACAATTCCCATTGTTACAAGAGAAATTAAGGTAACACCGGTAGCTAACCCATCTAAACCATCAATAAGATTGACAGCATTTGTTAAAGCAAGAATCCAAAAAATGGTAAGAGGAAAACTCCACCAACCTAGTTGAATATGGCCTAAAAATGGCAAGCTTAACTCTCTTACTTTAATTCCAGCTAAGAAATATACAACCAGGGATGCAACAAAAATCCCAAACATTTTTTGTCTCGGTTTTAATTCTAAAATATCATCAATCAAACCAGTTAAGATAATAACACTGGATGCCAATAATACTGAAAAAAGTTCATGAGTCGGAAAATCCTTCCGTAATAAGACAAATTCTCCAATATTAAAAGCTACAAATATTGCTAATCCACCAATAGTAGGCATCGGCTTTTTATTGATGCGACGAGCATTTGGATTATCAACTGCACCTAATACAAAAGCTAATTTTCTAATAAAAGGAGTTATAGCAGCAGTAATAATTACTAATAAGAATATTTTAACAATTGTTTGAAACATAACAATCTACTTTCTTAAACTTCTTTTTTTCATTATACCTACACCCCAATATAAACACAATAAAGCGGCAAACAAAAAAGACGAATCTTAAGATTCGTCTTTATTTAGCTATTGCAACAGCACGTTTTTCTCGAATAACAGTAACTTTGATGTTACCAGGATATTCCATATCTTGTTCAATTTGATTTCTAATGTCATGAGCAAGAATAGTAGTACGAGCATCTGAAATCTTATCTGGCTCAACCATTACCCTTATCTCACGTCCTGCTTGAATCGCATATGCTTGTTTTACACCAATGTGTCCCTTTGCAATCGTTTCTAGTTGTTCTAGTCGACGAATATAGTTTTCTAGAGATTCGCTTCTAGCACCTGGTCGAGCTGAAGAAATCGTATCAGCAGCTACAACTAATTCTGCAATAAAGGATAACTTAGGAACATCATCATGGTGAGCAGCAATTGCATTCACAACCAAATCTGGTTCATGATACTTTCGTGCAAGTTCAACACCAATTTCTACATGGGAGCCCTCAATTTCATGATCAATTGACTTCCCAATATCGTGTAATAATCCTGCGCGTACCGCTATTTTTTCGTCTAAACCAAGTTCAGCAGCCATTACGCCTGTTAATTTACCCACTTCAATAGAATGAGATAAAACATTTTGTCCATAAGACGTACGATACTTTAAGCGTCCTAAAATCTTTACCAATTCTGGATGCATCTTATGAATACCAAGTTCCATTAAGGCACTTTCACCAGCTTCGTAAATATCATCATTTACTTCTTTACGAGCACGATCAACCATTTCTTCTATCCGCGCTGGATGAATTCGACCATCTTTAATTAAACGTTCTAATGCTCTTTTTGCAATTTCACGTCTAATTGGGTCAAAGCCACTTAAGACCACTACATCTGGAGTATCATCAATAATCACATCTACACCAGTTAAAGCCTCAAATGAGCGAATATTTCTACCTTCACGGCCGATGATACGACCTTTCATATCATCACTTGGTAAATTAACAACTGAAACAGTTTTTTCGGAAACTGTATCGGCTGCACTACTTTGAATTGCATCTACAATTACTTTACGAGCAAAATGATCTGCTTTTGCCTTAGCAAGTTGATTACTTTCTTCAATCATTTCTGCTCTTTCCTTAACCAATTGGTCTGAAAGTTTATCTAAAACGATCTTTTTAGCATCTTCTTGATTCAACTCTGCAACTTCATAGAGCTTTTTCTCTCGCTCGGTCACTAATTGATCA
This sequence comes from Lactobacillus johnsonii, assembly GCA_048407585.1. GTDB lineage: Bacteria > Bacillota > Bacilli > Lactobacillales > Lactobacillaceae > Lactobacillus > Lactobacillus johnsonii_C. Next base: position 4,423 of record DBFNNF010000001.1, read on the forward strand.
GCTCTATTTTCTTTTTCTAGAACTTGAGCCTGCAATTTTTTAATTTGGTTTTCTTTCTGTGTGAGTTGTGAATCTTTTTGATCCAACAAACTATCTTTATGATCAATAGCATCTTCACGTTGCAGTAAGCGATTTTCTTGTCTAGAAACCTCTTGACGTCGTTCATTAAGTTCATTATCTACTCTTTCACGATAATGATGAATTTCTTCTTGTGCTTCCAGAATTTTTTCTTTTTTTGCATCTGCTGCGGCTTTCTTCATTGCTTCTTTTTGTGAAGCAAGATCAGCTTCTACAGCTTTAGCTTTACTTTCTGCATCTGCCAAGATGTGTTTTGCATCATGGGCTGCATTCTGTGCTTGAGTTTCCCACTTATTTTTACGGATACTATAGCCAGCACAACCTCCAACTAAGACAGAAACAATAGCGACAGCAACAGGAACTAAAATTGTATTTACCATATTT
>DBFNNF010000002.1:0-3160 GCA_048407585.1 Lactobacillus johnsonii
AGCTAATTTTTTATAATCTAGTTCTTCCATAATATACTCCTTTAATTTTTATCTCTGATTAAATATTACAGCATTTACATCAGAATAAGTCGACCAAAAGTTTTTAATTGGGACTTTTTCTACTGGTAAATAAGGAAATAGTGCAACATTGGTTTGACGATAAGCTGGATCAAGTTTTCGATAATTCTTATAGGCAAAAGTGTTCTTGTTAAATAAGCCATAATATAGAATCTTAGAAGACTTCACCCAGCCATAGTCAGTAAGAAGCCATAAATCATTGACTCCGCCACTCACGCCTAATATTTTATAGCGTTTATTAGGCATGAGTTGGGCTTTTTTACCAGACTGCCTATCAGGTTTATTATAAGTGAAAATCGGATTTTGGGTAGGATTAATAATACTTAAATTCCAATATGGCAAAATCCATTCAGGCTGCAAATCTAAGCTAACTAGATCTGCAGAAACAAATTCCTTATCACCAATTTGATAAAAAGTTTGTCCTGATGCAATAACAGCTGAAGAAACATGGACAGGTTGTAAGAAACTAATTTGCTTTGAAGTTTTCACATTTAGATATGGATTTACACTAACTCCAGTCGGAGTGCGACCAAAGTAAATACCATCTTTATTAACAGTATATTTTTTAGTACCACTCTTAGCTAATTTGTATTTGTAGCCTCTTGCAGGAAAGTTAGTTACAACCCCATCTACATCATTGTTAATTAACCAGTTCCATAATTTAGGTGATTCATTCATTTCGGCCCAAACAAATACTTTTTGATGTAGAGCATGAAGCTGACTGATAAGTTTAGGATTTTGGGTGACTAAATCAGATGAAATGTTGATTCCATTTACATAGCTTAATACATCAAAATTAATTCTTTGCAAAGAGCCAACAATAAAAATTCTAGGTACATCAGGTAATAATTGACTCATAGTCTTTAGACTAGGGGCAGAAAAGCTATGGATCATGACCCGATCTTGCATATGATATTTTTTGATACTGTTAGCAAGAAGCTCCTCCATATTTTTAGGGCTATTATGTTTAGTCTTTTTCGTTTCAAGAAGGAACTTAGTATTAGGTTTATCTTTATAATAATCAAATAATTGATCTAGCGAAATGATTGACTCACCGTTAGCTTGTTTTAAGGTATTTAAATAGGAAAAATTATTTTGTGATACAATAACCGGTGATCCAACAACTCGGCTTAAGTCGCGGTCATGAGAAACGACTAAGACGTTATCTTTTGAAACATGGAGATCGAGTTCAACATAATCTGCACCATCTGCGAAAGCGGAGTTGTCACTTTGAATTGTTTCTTCTGGATATTTACTGGGGTTGCCTCGGTGTCCGATAACCAGAAATCCAGATTCAAAAATAAAAATTAAACTAAAAAAAAGGGCTAAAAAGTAAAGCCGGCTTGTTTTCATGTGTACACCTCTATTCTTTTTAACAATAGCATGGATGTATACTTTTTTCTATAATTAATATAGTAGTTAAAATCATTTTAAGAAAGTAGATGCTGAAATTATGGCTTATGAGCAACTAGACTTAATTGAAGAAGTTACTCGCAATGACGGATCTAAATATTACGAAATTTCAAATATTGATCAAAATGGAATTGCTGAATTAGCTGTAGACCGTGGATTAATTAAAAAAGTTCGAATTCTGCAGTTGAATTTAGCTCGAACTAAGTCACTGCAACTATATGAAGAATATATTAATAAAACCTACCAATTAGAGACCTTAACTAATGAGGATGATTGGAAAGATCCACAATGGGTAGAGTGGGAAAAGCCTAAAGGAAAAGTATTAGATGCCTATAACACAGTATTAAAAGCCAATCATATTGGTTAGAAGAGGAAAAGTATGGAAAAATTACGTATTGTTCATACTAATGACCTACATTCACATTTTGAACAATTTCCTAAAATAAAAAGATACTTGCATCAAGCTCAAAATGATAAGAGCGTTGATCAAACATTTACTTTTGATGCTGGTGATTTTATGGATCGATCACATCCTTTGTCCGATGCAACAGAAGGACAGGCTAACATTAAATTAATGAATGAATTTAATTATGATGCAATTACCATCGGAAATAATGAGGGTATTTCAAATTCTCATGCAGTTTTAGAAAAATTATTTGATCACGCTAATTTTCCCGTTGTATTGGCTAACCTACGTGAGGAAGATGAGAATATGCCAAAGTGGTGTGCTCCCTATAAAATATTTGAAACCAAAAAGAAGACTAGAATTGCAGTTGTTGGTTTAACAGCTGCATATCCAATGACTTATGGTCCCAATCATTGGCACGTGAAGTTGATTTCTGATACTTTAGATAAATTACTGCCGCAGATAAAGGGCCAATATGATATGTTAATTATTGTTAGTCATATTGGTTTAAGGGTGGATCGATATATAGCACATCATTATCCTGAAGTAGACTTGATTGTTGGCGGACATAGTCATGACTATTTAGCAAAAGGTGAAAAAGTAAACAATACTTGGATCACTCAGACAGGAAAATGGGGTCAACATATTGGTGACATTAGTGTCGAATTAAATGATGAGCATCAAGTATTATCAATTAAGCCAAGTACTGTTGCTACTGCGGACTTACCAAGTTTAGATTCCGATCAAAAGCAAATTTTAGATTGGCGGCAAAAAGGTGAGCAGATGCTTAAAGCACGAAAAATTGCTTATTTACCGGGTAAATTTGATCATGACAAGATGGCAGCAATTCAAGTTTCACTTGATGCAATTAGTGAATTTGCTGGAACTGATGTTGCTGTCTTGAATAGTGGTTTATTTTTAAAACCATTTCATCAAGGAGTTTTAACCGAGGCTGACTTACAAGCTGCTTTGCCTCATCCAATGCATGTGGTACAAACTAAGCTGCTTGGAAGTGATGTTTGGCGCATGGTAATGGAGATGGAAAAAAATCGTCATTTTCTAAGTAAATTTGCACTTAAGGGAATGAGTTTTAGAGGTAAGATTTTTGGAGATCTTGTATATAAGGGGATACAAGTTGATCATGCAAGTAGAACGGTTTACATTAATGGAAAAGAAATTGACCCTGAAAAAGAATATACACTTGCCTTGCTTGATCACTATGTTTTGATTCCATTTTTCCCTACAATTTCAATTATGGGTAAA
>DBFNNF010000003.1:0-6137 GCA_048407585.1 Lactobacillus johnsonii
AATAGCAAAATAAAAGAAGATGTTTGAAACATCTTCTTTTTTTAAATCTTATTATCATGATGATTTTTTTTATCAAAATTGTGAAGCCAGATACCCCAGGCGGCTTGAAATTCGATAATTAACACGCTAGCAGAGATGAGTACTAAGAGAATTAAGGCATAACTAGCGGTTTCACCTAATTCAGAGGTATCAAAACCATATGTAAAGAGTTTACCGCCGCCATACATAATCAAAATTATCCAATAAATATTTGCTAGCCACCATAATTTTCTCATTTAGATACCGCTTTCATTTCCTATATATAGCTATTATAGCATTCTTATAGTTAATTAAAAGTTTGCTGCTGGGCTATTAGGAGAAAGATAAGTGTATAATAAGTAGAAAATAGAGAGGCAAGTGAACTAAATGGGACAAGCGTGGGATAAATTTAAAGAAAATACAACTGTGCATCGTCTTGTGACCCTTTGTTTAATTATTCTCGTTTTATATGCAGCTCGCTCGATGATGAACACCATCTTGCTAACGTTTATTTTTACATATTTAATTGTGCATTTAATTCGATTTACTCAAAAGAAAATACCTAGCTTACCCGCGCAGGTAATTGTAGTTCTTGCTTATCTCTTAGTAATTGCACTTATTTACTTTGCGATTACGATTTATGTGCCGATTTTAATTAAGCAAATTATAAAAATGAGTCATTCTCTGATCAAATTCTATCAATCAGATGATATGAACTGGGTGTCACGCTACCTAAGTCATTACATTAGCAATAGTGAAATTACAACACAAGCAAAACATGGTGTAACTATTTTAGTTCATGCTTTAACTAATTTTGGAACATTAACTATAGCGTTCTTTATGTCCCTGATCATGAGCTTTTTCTATACGATTGAGCTTAATTCCATGACTGAATTCTCTCATACTTTTTTGCAGAGTCGTCACTTATCCTGGCTATTTGAAGATGTGGCATATTTTGGCAATAAGTTTGTTAATACTTTTGGTGTTGTCTTAGAAGCGCAATTTTTTATTGCTTTATGTAATACTGCGATGACAATGATCTGCTTAATTATTATGAGAATGCCACAAATTATAGCTTTAGGATTGATGGTATTTATTCTTAGCTTAATTCCGGTTGCTGGAGTTATTATCTCCTTAATTCCCCTAAGTTTAGTTGCTTATTCAGTTGGGGGCCTGAGGTATGTAATCTATATCTTTATTGTGATTATGATTATTCATGCCATTGAAGCTTATATTTTGAATCCAAAGTTTATGGCAAGCAAAACAGAATTACCAATCTTTTATACCTTCGTTGTTTTACTAGTCGGAGAACACTTTTTGGGAACCTGGGGCCTAATTGTTGGTGTCCCTATCTTTACTTTCTTACTAGATATTATCGGGGTAAAATCAGTTAAAAAGAAAAAGCCACAAATTTTGAAAATTGAAGATAAAAAATAAAGCAGCTGTAAAAGCTGCTTTTTGTGTATTGTAAATATGATTGTAGGATATATGAGATTATGAATGGAGTTTGGTTTATTCACAATACACTATTAATTACGCAAATAATTGTCTTTTTTGTTTTTTTATAAAAATCCCGAGCACTTATGATAGCGGTCTCATATAACTTTTTGATAAACTGAAAATGAAAGAAAGATATGAGGCGACGTTATGAAAAAATATGATTATATAATTTTAGGAACTGGGCCTGCAGCTTATAAATTAGTTAAGCTCTTAGATACACAACATAAGTCTATTTTAACCGTCGAAAGTAGTTTGTTTGGTGGGACTTGCCCGAATGTTGGCTGTGAACCAAAAATATATTTAGATGGAGCAGTTCAAGCAGTTTTATCAAATCAACAATTTGAAAAAGAGGGAATAATCTCTCAAGGCGGAAAATTAAATTGGGCTCAACTAATGAAAGACAAAAAGGCACGATTTGCAAGCTGGCCAAATGAAACAAGAAAAAATCTTAGTAAAATCAGTGATGTAATTAGCGGGAGTGCCCATTTTGTTGATCGACAAACAATTGAAGTAAATAGACAATATTTCCAGGGAAATAGAATTATAATTGCTACCGGAAGAAGGCCCCATGAACTCTCAATTCCAGGAGCGAAGTTTTTACATGATAGTTCTGATGTTTTATCTTTAAGCACATTACCTGAACACACTACTTTTATTGGCGGTGGTTACGTAGCAATGGAATTAGCTACCTTTTTAGCTGCTGCGGGTAGTCAAGTAACTATTTTAGTGCGAGGAGATCGAGTATTACGGCATTTTTATCAAAAATATAGTCGTGAATTGGTTGTAAAAATGAAAGAGCGAGGTATTCAATTTGAATTTGAAACGGAGCCCACTCGGATTACTCAATTAAGTGATAAATATGTTGTTGAATTGAATCAAGGCGGTCCAATTGTAACTGACTATGTAGTGAATGCGAGTGGACGGATGCCGAATATTGAAAAACTAGATTTATCAGCTGCTCAAATTGATTATTCAACTCGAGGTATTGATGTAGATCGCCACCTTCAAACAAACGTTAAGAATATTTATGCAATTGGAGACGTTACAAGCCAAGATGTTCCAAACCTAACACCAGTTGCAGAATTTCAAGCACAATACCTCTTTAACTCTCTTGAAAAGGGGCTTACTCAACCGATTAACTATCCAGCTATTGGAACGGGAGTATTTGCCTTTCCGCAACTAGCTCAAGCCGGAATCAATCCTGATAGTGTTCTTGAAGATGGAGATAATTTTGAAATTAGAGAATACGAATTAAGCCAAAGTAGTTTATATGCTGGTCAAAAGGAGAAGGGCTTGTTAACTGTCGTTTATGATAAAGCCAATTACATTGTTGGCGTTAGTGAAATAAGTATGAGTGCAGTTAACGATATAAATTATTTTGTGCCAATTATTGGTCTAAGAATTAATAAAAATGAATGGCATCGAAATGTATTACCAATTTATCCTGCATTGGCCGATAAAATTGAAGGAATTTTGAGATAGAAAAAAAGCACCTCGTGGTGCTTTTTTATTACAAATCTAAATTTTATAAGTCGCTACCGCCATAGTTTGGAGCTTCTTTTGCCATTTGAACATCGTGTGGATGAGATTCACGTAAACCAGCATTAGTAATTTGAACAAATTGACTATTTTCAATTAATTCGTCAATTGTCCCTGCACCGACATATCCCATACCTGCACGTAGACCACCATCAATTTGGTAGATGATATTTGAAACATCGCCTTTATAAGGAACTAGGGCTTCAACACCTTCAGGAACTAATTTATTTGCTTCATTAACTCCACCTTGGAAGTAACGGTCAGATGATCCATGTTGTTGAGACATAGCGCCAACTGAACCCATACCGCGGTAGGATTTGAATTGTTTACCTTCATTAGTAAAGATTGTACCTGGAGCCTCAGTAGTTCCTGAGAACATTGAACCAAGCATTACAGCATTTCCTCCTGCAGCTAAAGCTTTAACAACATCTCCAGAATATTTAATACCACCATCAGCAATGATTTTCTTGCCATATTTTTGTGCAACACTAGCAGCGTCGTAAATAGCCGTAATTTGTGGAACTCCCACACCAGCAACAATACGTGTGGTACAAATTGAACCAGGTCCAATACCTACTTTAACAACATCTACTCCGGCATCAAATAGCGCAGCAGTTCCTTCGCCAGTAGCAACATTTCCAGCGATCAATGTAGCATTGGGAAAATGCTCACGAATTTCCTTAATTTTGCGTAAAACGCCAGCGGAATGACCGTGGGCTGTATCAATAACAATTGCGTCAGCACCAGCTTCAAGTAAACTTTCAGCACGTTCAAAAGTATCACTTGTAACGCCAACAGCAGCTGCAGCTAAGAGACGACCTTGATCATCAACTGCAGGGTGAGGTAAGTTAGGATCTACAGTTTTACCTTTAGCTTTTTTAACTTCTTCAACTTGGGCTTCGATTGAAAGGTTTTTATGAATAACCCCTAAACCACCATTTTCTGCCATGGCAATTGCCATGTTTCCTTCGGTAACGGTATCCATTCCTGCAGAAATGAGTGGAATATGAAGTTGAAGATTGGGCGCTAATTTAGTATCTAGTTTAACTTCATTCGGCAGCACATGACTTTCAGCTGGAATTAAAAGTACATCATCAAAAGTTAATCCTTTTTTGGCAAATTTTGTTTCCCACAAACTCATTGTAAAGTCCTTTCTTTAGAAGCAACGTTTTAATATTAAATTAGCTAAACTTTACTCGAATATCTGGCAGAAGTCAATTAGAAATTTGATTTAATTTTTGAACAATTAATTTTGCGAGTAGTTCATAGCCCTTAACGCCAAAATGAAGGCCATCATTCTTTTTACCATTGAAAATTTCTGGAAAATTTTTATTTGTCTGCATCTTACTTGCTAGATCAATAAATGAAAATTTATATTCATTTGCAATGCGTTTAATTATGTTGCTATACTCCTGCACTAAGAGGTTATTTCGGACTTTTTGCTTATTTTCATCAACTGCAGGTGGAGTGATCAAGATAACTTTTCCTGGGTAATAAAGCCAAATAATACTAGAAGCAATTAATTTTAGATTATCCTCAAATTGTTGCACAGGGACTTGCTTGTGTACTGCTAAGTCATTAGTGCCAACTAAAATGATCAAATAATCGCATTTTGGTTGATTGAATACCAAATTGGGTAAAGAGAGAGCAAGCCCACCAGAATTAATTCCTGAGATAGCTGTATTGTAAATCTGATATGAATTTAGTTTTTGTAATTGAAAGTTAATTTCTGGGATAGGGTGGTTTTCTGAACGGGCAATAATGCTGTCGCCAGTAAGAAGTAGCTTCATATAAAAAATCCTTTAGGGTAGAAAAAAGACCTTGAGAAAATCTCAAGATCTTTTTGATTATCATAATTTGATTTTTAGAACTTGTTCTTGTCCAAAGCAACTGGAGAATCTGGTTTTTCACCGTTGATCATCTTTAAGTTGTTGTCAAATGCTTTAGTTACCATGTTACGTACAGCATGAGTAGTGTAGAAAGCAGTATGTGGAGTTACCAATACATTTGGACGATCGATTAAGTCAGCTAAACGAGCATCTGGGAATTCTTTACCTTCCCAATCTTCGTTAAATACACCAACTTCACCTTCGTAAGTGTCCATTACGAAACCAAAGATCTTACCAGAATCTAAACCGCGGATAACAGCGTCAGTGTCAACAAGTGGACCACGTGAGCAGTTTACGATAACTACACCGTCTTTCATCTTAGCGATTGATTCATCATTAATCATGTGAACATTTGCTGGAACATCTGGAACGTGAAGTGAAATTACATCAGCTTGCTTGTATAAGTCATCAAGTGAGTCAACGTAGTAACCCTTCTTTTCAAGTTCTGGGTTCTTGAAGATATCGTAAGCAATAACTTTTGCGCCAAAGCCTTCCATAATCTTCATAAATACTTGACCGATGTGACCAGTACCTACAACACCAACAACTTGGTCACGAACTTCACGACCAATAGTAGGTGCCCAGCGTAAGTCGCGCTTAGCCATCTTTTCATCCATACGCTTATCTTGACGTAGTACGCGAGCAGCTTGAATTGCAGCATGTTCAGCAATTGCGTCAGGAGAGTATACAGGAACGTTAGTGATTTCAAAGCCTAATTCCTTAGCCTTGTCCATGTCGATGTTATCAACACCAACGTTACGTAATGACATCTTAGTTACGCCAGCATCAGCTAAAGCTTGAAGAGTTTCTGGAGTGTAGTCTAATTGTTGGTAAACAACAACACCATCAGCACCCTTAGCTAATTTAGCAGTTTCAGGAGTTAAAAGTTGATCAGTGTATTCAACTTCAATATCCTTGTGTGCATCTTTCCATTCGTTTAAGAAAGGTTCTTCATCTTTACGAATAGCGTAAGCAAAAATCTTTGTCATAAATTAAACCTCCGTCAAAATTAATAGTATGACCGTCTTTTATTATACACTTGAGTTTGTTAATAAAAACACAAAATCTAATTTTTTTGAAACTTCTTTTGCAGATGCAGTTTCACAAAATTGTGCCATTCCGCCTGATCTCTGCAAAGTCTGTCCGAACATTTCACAACCACCAGATCGATCCGATCCGCCTTAATGTCCC
>DBFNNF010000004.1:0-3511 GCA_048407585.1 Lactobacillus johnsonii
AGTAAAACACTTGTTGCTTCTATTGTCTTCAGGGACAAGTTCTATTTTACCATTCTGATGATTGAAGATGTGATATGTTCTATTCGCATTTTTCCTTAAACATGCTTTCTTCGGAATGGCGAAAAAGAAGCGAGAAAAGCCATCCGCCTCATTTTGCTCAACATCTTCTATATTTCCCATATCTTCCAAATCAATGAGATCTTCCTTTTGCTCATAGAAAAGACTCTTGTCAAGATCAATTACATTGGTGTGCATCCTAAATCCCTTAGTTGTGTTTGTTTCACCCACTATAATGGGAGAGCCGCAAGACGAACATGTAGCAAGTTCCAGCATCTTTGATTTACAAACTGGACAATTCATATTTTGATATGTTGTCAGACTTCCTATCGATAATCTATATCCCTTATGACGTTGACAATCAGGATTGGTGCAAACATACACTCCACTTATCGATCTAACAAATAAATGAGCACGTGTTGGCAATAAAGCTCCAAGGCCGCCTCCTTTGTTTAGACCTTTCACTTTTTCTCCGAGAGCATCTATTATTTCCAATGAGGCATCCACATTTTTCCCGATTCCTTTATCAAGCATACGACCGATTTCCTTTGCTTTCAATACCGGCGAAGAGTTAAGCTTTTTTCTCAACTTCTCAATGTCAGAATAACTCAATTCGATACTAAACTTTTTGTTTATTTTGGACAATTGATCTTCTGCAATTCCCTTGTTTAGTTCTGGAATAATGCGCTTGCCACTAATTATTTTTATATCTTCAAATGGTTTTCCAGTGAGTTGAGACACAAAAGTTTTTAGCTTTATCGTCGTTTTGGGGTCACTTTCATCACCGATAGTCGCTGATGTTACAGCAAAATTTACTTGATCAATAGTTACGCCAAAAGCATCTAGTACACGACGGATTTGCAATGATAATTCAGCGGCTGAAGAGCCAGTATAAGTATGTGCTTCATCTAAAAGAATCCATTTGAGCTTACCTTTGGATTTTTCCAAGATTTCACGGTCTTCTGCTCGTACCAACATATAGTTGAGCATAGTTGGATTAGTAAAGAGAATCTGAGGCGGAGTTTTCCTTATTTGAGGCCTTGTTACGAGCTGTGGATAATGAGATGTAGTATATCTGTCAGACCGATTTTCTTTGTCGGTTTCTCCATTATATATCGCATAGGTAACCTTTTCGGGAAGAGCTTTGCACCAAGCATGAATACGTTTCTGTTGGCTTTTCATCAGTGCATTCAAAGGATAAAGGAATATGGCCTGAACACAATTTTTTTCATTGGTTTTAGCCAAATCTTGCAAAACTGGTATCATAAAACATTCTGTTTTACCTGATCCTGTTCCGGTAGTCACAACAATGGTTTGTGGTCGAGAAGAAAGCATAGTTCTCCAGCTTTCTGTTTGATGCTTATAAGGATGCCTGTCTAATGGAAATCTCAAATCCTTGTCAATTCCTTCGCTACTCAGTGCATTAACAAATGAAGGAGTTAACAATCTGAGTTTAGAAGAATGTTCCTCAAAACTGTCGGCACTCTCCTCCCAAGGGAATATTGATTGGAATACAGGTTCTGCAAAAAGAGGCTCATCCTTAGTCAAAATCCTCTTGATATATTCTTGTTCTTGGGCTTGACCCTTGAACCAAAGAGAGGCAAGAGAATCTATTAATAATTCCTTGGCCTTATTGTAGAATGAAAAATAATTCATATTCATTTGTTTACAATTTGTTTTACAGTTCCGATAAATATCTTACTGTAGGTTTCTTTAAAGTATTTTCGGTAAAAATTAGTGATACGAGCATAGTCTCGACTTTCTAATAAAAAAAGATTTGTGTGATTTTTTACTTGTGCGAAATTTTCCGCAGCACACATTGCGGACTCTATCATTACACGATAGGACTTGTGCATCTCTTGGTCTACATAATATTTATTTTGAAGTACAAATCGGGTTATAGGTAGGTCTATATTGTTATCTGTATATCCATGTATTTTTGATTTAAATTGATTAATGTCAGCTCTTGAGAAAATCCGGGCATCTCCGATATTCCCTCCCGCAACATATTGGGTAAGTTCAGACGCAACTTCTGCAGATAGTGTAGCGTTGAAAAGTGCATTTATCAATTCTGTAATCTCACCTAATTTTGTATTCATTATATTAATAAGTGTTGGGGGAAGCAAACGTATGAAACTCTCAATACATTCTCCCCATACAGTGTGCGGAATCCAATGTACTGCAATGTTTAATTCATCTTCAAAACGGTCAATTTCTTGAATGAGAACATCGGAAGCGCCATTAAGCCAACAGGCTAATATTAGGTTTACCAATAATTTAGGGTCACGACCTATAGATTTGAAAGCATTATATGTAGTAAACGGAAGATTAAACTCTGAAATAATACGGAATGCTTTTACAGTTTTTGCCCAATACTCGCCGGCAAAAACATCATCCTTGCTAAGCCTTTCACTCCAAAGTATTATGTTAGCAGCAGACATCTCTCCACGTACTTCCGAACTGTAATCTTCTTGTTCAAAATTGTAATACTTAGGAACAAGCCTGCGCGAACTTTCGGGACCAGAGAAAAGGATTGCTTCCGAATTCAAAAGCTCATGAGGAATTGTAAACAAGTTCATTTGTCGGTTATACGGCTCAAGCTTTATTTGTACTAATTCAGCTGGTTTTATATTTTCTGAAACCGGCAGTGCATATACATCACCGTCATATATGAAATCGGAAGTGTCTTCGCTGGTATAATCTGTGATTCGAATTTTATCTGAACTCAACTCACTATCAAGAACAAATTTTCTTATATAGATGCGTTTGTCACATATTTTTAGTTCTATGGAACTACTACGGTCAAAAGTATTTGCACCATATAATTGAAACATTCTTGCAAACAAATCACGATAATCGGATAATGGAACTATACCTTCAATTACTGGACTCTTAAGATGCTTGATTGTATCGTCATCCTCTATTTTATCACACTACTGGCCCGTAAAAGTTGATAAATAGTTCTTTGAAATTATTGAAATATAGTCAATTACGTGGTTTCTTGAGATGAAACGGACTTGATTTTGCAACTTTGCAGTCTAATACAAATGGCTGCTATGTTCCAAGACAAATACGTATTCTCTCAATTAACCGCTTTTCTGAACAGGACTCAGTTCAACAACTATGTTCGCAAGTATGATGGCAACAGATATGTGAAACATTTCACTTGCTGGAATCAGATGCTCGCGATGATGTTTGGACAACTGAGTAACCGTGAGAGCCTGCGAGACTTAATCGTTGCTTTCGAGGCGCATAGGACCAAGCAATATCATCTTGGTTTAGGACGTGAACCGATAGCCAAGACAACTCTTGCGACAGCGAACCAGAACCGTGATTACAGAATCTTCGAAGATTTTGCATTCTATATGATGAAGGAAGCCTGCGAGAAGCGGACGACCAACATCCTTGACATTTCCGGAAAGAAATATGCGTTTGATTCAACAACGATTCCGTT
>DBFNNF010000005.1:0-2059 GCA_048407585.1 Lactobacillus johnsonii
ATTAAATAAAATTAATTTCTCTAAAGAAGCAAAAAGTGGTACTCAGTTAACTTACAACGACTTTAAGAAAATTGCTAAAACTTTAATTGAACAAGATGCTCGTTATGCTGTTCCTTTCTTCAATGCAAGTAAAATTAAAAATATGCCTGCTGCTAAAACACTTGATGCTCAAAGTGGAAAAGTAGAAGATTTGGAAATTTGGGATTCCTGGCCTGTTCAAGATGCAAAAACTGGTTACGTATCTAACTGGAATGGCTACCAATTAGTAATTGGTATGATGGGAGTTCCAAACGTCAATGATAACCACATTTATCTTCTTTACAACAAGTATGGTGATAATGACTTTAATCATTGGAAGAATGCCGGTCCTATTTTTGGCCTAGGCACTCCAGTTATTCAACAATGGTCTGGATCAGCAACTTTAAATAAAGATGGCTCAATTCAACTTTACTACACTAAAGTTGATACTAGTGATAACAATACTAATCACCAAAAACTCGCTAGTGCAACTGTTTACTTAAATCTTGAAAAAGATCAAGATAAGATTTCTATTGCTCATGTTGACAACGATCATATTGTTTTTGAAGGTGATGGTTACCACTACCAAACTTATGACCAATGGAAAGAAACTAATAAAGGTGCTGACAACATCGCAATGCGTGATGCACACGTAATTGAAGATGATAATGGTAATCGTTACCTTGTGTTTGAAGCAAGTACTGGAACCGAAAATTATCAAGGTGATGATCAAATTTATCAATGGTTAAATTACGGCGGTACTAATAAGGATAATTTAGGTGATTTCTTCCAAATTTTATCTAACTCCGATATTAAAGATAGAGCTAAATGGTCAAACGCTGCAATTGGTATCATTAAATTAAATGATGATGTTAAGAATCCAAGTGTTGCAAAGGTCTACAGCCCACTTATTAGTGCACCAATGGTAAGTGATGAAATTGAACGTCCTGATGTTGTTAAATTAGGTAATAAGTATTACTTATTTGCTGCTACTAGATTAAACCGTGGTAGTAACGATGATGCTTGGATGGCAACTAACAAAGCAGTTGGTGATAATGTAGCTATGATTGGTTATGTTTCTGATAACTTAACTCATGGCTATGTTCCATTGAATGAATCTGGCGTTGTTTTAACTGCATCGGTACCGGCTAACTGGCGTACTGCAACTTATTCATACTATGCAGTTCCAGTAGAAGGAAGAGATGATCAACTTTTAATTACTTCATACATCACTAATCGTGGTGAGGTTGCTGGAAAGGGTATGCATGCAACTTGGGCACCAAGTTTCTTGTTACAAATTAATCCAGATAATACTACTACTGTTTTAGCTAAAATGACTAACCAAGGTGATTGGATTTGGGATGATAGTAGTGAAAACCCAGATATGATGGGTGTACTTGAAAAAGATGCTCCAAATAGTGCTGCACTTCCTGGAGAATGGGGAAAACCAGTTGATTGGGATTTAATTGGTGGATACAACTTGAAGCCACACCAACCTGTAACTCCTATTCCAAATGTACCAACTACTCCAGAAACCCCAACCACACCAGATAAGCCAGAGGTACCAACTACCCCTGAAGTCCCAACCACTCCAGAGACACCAACTACTCCAGAAACTCCAACTCCAGAAGTTCCAAAGAATCCAGTTAAGAAAACTAGTCAGTCTAAACTTCCAAAGGCTGGAGATAAAAATAGCTTTGCAGCAGTTGTTTTAGGTGCTGTAAGTTCAATATTAGGTGCTGTTGGTTTAACAGGTGTTTCAAAACGTAAACGCAATAATTAAATTAAAAAAGATGAGTTCCGTTGAACTCATCTTTTTTGCTATAAATATAATTTATCCTAGGATGAAAAACTGTAAATTTTCTCAAAAATAGCTTTTTTCTATAATGAGTTAGAAAAGTAATAGAGTACTACCTATCTATTCTATAGGTCAGAAGTATATTTAAGTATGCTTATCAAATATTAGACAATTACTTTTCATAATTTAGACTAGATGTTTGAAAGCTTTAATAAAAGAGGAAATATATGCAAGAAATTAAAG
>DBFNNF010000006.1:0-10301 GCA_048407585.1 Lactobacillus johnsonii
TAATATGGATAAGTACAGGAAAAAAAGAACTTTTTTGTTATAATGGAAGTTGTATTTCAAGGAGGACAATATGGATAATTTAACTACCATGACATTGGCTGACGATATGGCTTTATCACAAGAAAAAATTATCAACGGCCAACAAGACCTGAATACCAAGAGAATTTATAATGAAATTAATAGTTTGGATATTCTTGATAAGCCAATCGAAGAATACTTTGATATGACTCAAGATGAATACTACAATAGTGAATCTGATGGTAGATTAACTTTACTGCATTTAGATAAACCATTGCGTGAGTTAAGTGATCGTATTTTAACTAACCACGTAGATGGATATGTAGATCAAGACGAGATTAATTTAACCTATAATCATGAGGATCCATTGCAAGATGGTAGCTATGATCGTGCTACTGATTTACATGTGCTTTTATATAGTTTGAAAGTCATTGGCGCTGTAAGAGCGATTGCTCCTAATGATTTGAAAAAGGTTTTGTCTAAAGATGCGGTTTTATCATTGGGTCTTGCCGCAAATGCTTTGGCAAATAATTAACCCCAAGGCCAAGTAAGGGCCTTTTTTTGTGTGATGAGTGGGGAAGAGTATCATGAAAATTATCAAGAAAACCAAAGGTATGATTGATAAATTTTCCGGTGTAACCCGGAAGATGATGCGAAAGAAAAATAATATTCCATTCGATGGAATGCAAAAGTATATGACTGTTGGTGAGTATAACGTTGGAGCGCCTGAAGGAACTCCTCATGGTGAAGAATATAAGCTCATTGTTTATAAGGACACTGACAATGTCTTGCACCAAGCTTTACGTTCGATTAATGCGTCTGATCTAGCACCGGCTTATGTTCGGAAGTTTGATAAAAGGCTAAACCGTTATACTGCATTTGTTAATAAACAGACAGGACGTCGTTATATCGTTGAAGATCAATTAGATCAGTTAGTAGATTATGTGAAAAAGCATAGCCGAGATGGCTATAACTCAATTAATATCGGTGTTTTAACCGATACGCACTATAAAGATGCTGATAGTATTGATTTTTATGGGCATAACGGACTTCGTCATGTTAAAGAGTTTAATTATCTTGAAGATAAAGATGTTTTAGATTTAAAGGCTCATTTAGGTGATTGGATGGATGGATCCGATCCAGGATTAGTTGGCGAAGCAGAGTTGATATCTTTGTCTAGAACGTTTAGATCTAAAAAAACTAACTTTGCTGTCATCAAAGGTAATCACGATGAAAATGATAAATTTGATGAGCACCATGATCTGAGAGCTAGTTTTCCGGAAAATGAATTTGAAGATATAATGTGGCCAAGTATGTATGCGCAAGATGGTATTCACTATATTACGCGCAAGCATGGGGTTGCATATTTTGATAAAGATGACGTCAGAATCATTACGGTCAATACATCTGATTTGCCTTATGAGCTAGACGAGCAAGGTAAGAAAAAATACGATACTAAACTTGCTTTAGCGATTCGTGAAGATCAGATGCAAGAAATTATCGAAATTCTTGAAAATTCAAATGGTAAAACAATTATTTTCATGAGTCATGCAAATCCTATTACTCGCAAGGGAACAAATGCCTTGAAATTTAATGGGCGTTCTCTTCATGAATTAATGGTTGCCTTCAATCAACATGAAAAAGGCTACCTTAATTCAAGGGATGTTCCTCCTGAATTTACCCTAGCTAACAGCTTTGATTTCACAAAGATAAAAAATGCAAAAATAGTTGCATATTTCTGTGGACACCGTCATACTGAAGACCAATATCGCATTAACTGTATACAATATATATTTTTTAATTGCTCGGCTCTAATGGGGCCTAACCATGCGCTTACTACGCAATATAATAAGCGCTGGAATAGACAGATGGATCATGCTAATGAAGCAGCTGGATATATAGTAAATGTTGATGTTCAAAGACATTTATTACAAGTATTTGGATATGGGGCTGCTTCTAAGAGACGATTCTATCGAATTTAATTTTTGAAATGTAAATAGCTTATAATAAGACTACTGTTTATTTTGAGGTGAAAGTTACTTATGTGTGGAATTTGTGCGTTTTTTGATCCTGAATTAAAGGATAAAGACTGTGCTATTCAAGGAATGATGGATACAATTAAACACCGTGGTCCATCTTCCGATGGAAAATATACTAATGATAAGGTGGCTTTAGGTTTTAGACGTTTGTCAATTATTGACCTTCGTGGTGGAAGTCAACCAATTTTTAATGAAGATAAAAGTAGAGCAATTATTTTTAATGGGGAAATTTATAATTTTAAACCATTAAGAAAAGAATTAATTGATGCAGGTCATACCTTTACTACTAAGGCTGATACTGAAGTTTTACTTCACGGCTATGAAGAATGGGGAATGGATGGCTTATTGAAGAAAGTTCGTGGTATGTTTGCCTTTGTAATTTGGGATGACAATACCAAGACTTTATATGGTGCTCGTGACTTCTTCGGAATTAAGCCAATGTACTACTCAGACCAAAATGGTAAGTTAATTGTTGGTAGTGAATTGAAGAGCTTCTTAGCTTACCCAGGCTTTAAAAAGGAATTAAATACTGAAGCAGTTAAGCCATACTTAATGAACCAATATAATGACTTAAAGGAAACTTTCTTTAAGGGTGTTTACCGCTTCCCAGCAGGTCACTGGTTCGAATATAAAGATGGCAAAATGAAGACTCATCAATACTGGGATGCTAAGTATGTTGAAAATAGTCTAAGTTTTGAAGAAACCTTAGACAAAATCAATGAAGATTTAAAAGAAACTGTTGATTTATACAGAAATGCGGACGTACCAGTGGGTGCATTTTTATCTGAAGGTATCGATTCTTCTTACTTAACTAGTTTACTTGATCCTGAAGATGTCTTCTCAGTTTCTTTTGATGATTCTACATATAATGAAGCATCAAAGGCTAAGGCACTTTCTGACTTACACGGCTGGAAATTCTTTGCAGATAAAGTTGATGCAGATGAAGCAATGCGCGACTTCCCAGAAATGCAATATCACATGGACGAACCAGATGCTAACCCATCTATTATTCCATTATGGTACTTGTGTAAATTAGCTAGAAAGCATGTTACTGTTGCCCTTTCTGGTGAAGGTGCTGATGAATTATTTGCAGGCTACGTTAACTATGGAATGCATACCCATAATGATGTAATTAAGGTCTTTACTGCTGGCCTTAAGAAATTACCTAAGAAGAGTCGTGTTCGTTTAGCTCATAAGATTAAGAAGATGCCTAACTTCCCAGGTAAAGTACATATGTACACTAACTTGGCAGAGCCAAGTGAATTTTATGTTGGACAATCTGTCATTTATGATATGGACTATCCAACTATCTTTACTTCTAAAGATGCTAATGGTATTTTGCGTGATAAATACAAGAATGATCTGACAGTTAACGGTATTTATCAAGAAGACTTTAAGAAAGTTAAAAATATTGATGAAGTTAAGCAAATGCAATATATTGATCTTCACCACTTTATGCTTAATGACATTGAGCAAAAAGCAGATAAGATCTCTATGGCTCACTCTCTAGAACTACGTGTGCCATATCTTGATAAGAAGATTGCAGAACTTGCTAACTCAATTCCAACTAAATATTTAGTTAACCGTCACGATACTAAATATGCTCTTCGTAAAGCATCTGAGAAGGTCTTACCAGAAGAATGGGCTCAAAGACCTAAGCTTGGTTTCCCAACACCAATTAAGCAATGGCTTAAGGAACCAAGATTTTACAAACAAGTTAGAGCATTGTTTACTGAAGACTTTGTAGATGACATTTTTGACCAAAAGAAGATTGTTAAATTGCTTGATGATAATTACAAGGGCGATGGTTCAGCTCGTCGTCAAATTTGGGCTATTTACACTTTCTTAGTTTGGTATAAATTATTCTTTGTTGATTATGATGAAACTGTTAAGAAGTATCAACATGTTCAACCAGAAGTAGCAGAATTAATCGAAAGTGGCAGACTTGTTTAATTAAAGTTAGAGAGAAGTACGGATACAAAATGGTACAAGCAAAATTTACCCCTATTTTATTAGGTAGTGATATCAATGTTTACGGAATGGCTCGCTCCTTCAACGAGGCTTATGGAATTAAAGTTCAAGCTTGGGCTGCTAGTCAATTAGCAGCAACGCGCTATTCTAAAATTGTTGACGTAGAAGTTCATGAAGGTTTTGAAGAAGATCCAGGCTTTATGAACGTTATGAAGCAAAAGATTGAAGAATACAAGAATCATCCAGAACCAGTTATTTTAATTGCTTGTGGAGATGGATACGCAGAATTATTGGCTAAGCATAAGGATGAGTTGAAGGATACTTTTGTTGTTCCTTACATTGATTATGACTTGCTAGAGAAGCTAATTTCTAAAGAAGGTTTCTACGAAATTGCTGAAAAATATGGTCTTCCATATCCACATACTAAGATTGTGACTATGGATGACTATAAGGCTGAAAATTATTTGAATTTACCATTTGATTATCCAGTTGAATTGAAGCCAGAAGATCCAGTTTCATGGTTGAATTGTCAATTTGAAGGCCGTAAAAAAGCCTTTACTATTCACGATGAGGCAGAATTAGTAGATATCGTTGGTAAAATCTATACCAATGGTTATACTGAAGACTTGATTTTACAAGATTTCATTCCAGGCGATGATTCTAACATGCGTGTTCTTAATGCTTATGTTGATAAAGATCACAAGGTTAAGATGATGTGCTTAGGTCACCCACTTCTTGAAGACCCAACTCCTCAATCTATCGGTAATTACATGGCAATTTTGCCAGCCTTCAGCCAAAAGCTTTACGATACTGTTCAATCATTCCTTGAAAAATTGAACTATACTGGTATGGCTAACTTTGACATTAAGTACGATCCAAGAGATGGAGAATACAAATTCTTTGAGATCAACCTCCGTCAAGGTCGTTCAAGTTTCTACGTAACTTTAAATGGCTATAACTTAGCTAAGTGGTATGTAGATGATTATGTTGAAGATAATTTGAAAGATAAGCCAACAGTTTATGGAAATAAAGACGGTGCTAACTATATGTTGTGGCTTGGTGTTCCAAAGAAGATCTTTAAGGAATATGCTTACGACAATGGTTCAAAACGCTTAGCTGAAAAGTTAATTGATGAGGGCCACTACGGTACCACTGTCTTCTATGATAAAGATCGCAGCTTAAAACGTTGGTTATTGATGCACTATATGTTCCATAACTACTATGCTAGATATAAGAAGTACTACCAAGTAAATAAGGGACAATATTTTGAAGAAGAAGCTAAAAAATTAGAAAAACAAGCTCTTCGTGATGGTCAACAAGAAAACCATGAGAATGAAATTTAATTAGAAAAATACTGCTGAGAATTTTTTGCTCTCAGCAGTATTTTTTCGACTACTTTACTAATTATAGAAAATTTTGAAAATGAGCCTCTCTCTTGCTAGACGTGACTTTTGCTTAATACAATATATATGATCCGAAATGTCAATACCTACAATATCATGTAGTTTCTGATAAAATAGAACCATAGATATTGTGAAAGAAGAGAATAACCATGTTACAACAAGATGCTCAAATTAAATCAATTACTCAAATGACGCTGCCAGAAACAGCCATTAAAAGAGACGGTAGCATCTATCCTTTTGCTCTTTACAAAATTGAAATGGTTTTAGATAGCTTGCATCTGACTGAACATGAAGCAGATATTTTACCTGCTATCCTTCAAAAATTAAATGGTGCAAAGCAGACTTCTACTGAGAAAATAGCAGATGCATTTGTTCAAACATTAATCGAACTCGGCTTTAGTGATGAAGCAAATGCTTATGTTGATTACCGTAGAGAAGACGAGGCCAATTTTAAGAAGCAAACTGAGACTACTAACCGTCTGGGACGTTTAATTCACCATGATCCAACAATTGTTAATGAAAATGCTAATAAAGACTCACGTGTTTTTTCAACTCAGCGTGATTTAACAGCTGGTGTAGTTGGTAAAACAATTGGTTTAACGATGATGCCAGAACATATTGCTAAGGCACACTTGCGTGGTGATATTCACTGGCATGACTTAGACTACACACCACTCAGTCCTCTAACTAACTGTTGTTTGATTGACTTTAAAGAAATGCTAGGTCATGGCTTTACAATTGGAAATGCAAATATTGAATCTCCTCATTCAATCGAAACAGCCACTGCTCAAATGTCTCAAATTATTGCTAATGTTGCTTCTAGTCAATATGGAGGCTGTTCTGCCGACAGAGTAGATGAAGTTTTGGCTCCATATGCTGAAAAGAATTATCACAAGAATATTAAAGAAGCTAGCGAATTTTTTGACGATGAAGAAAAGATCAAGGCTTTTGCAGTTAAGCGAACAAAAAAGGATATCTATGATGCTATGCAAGCTCTTGAATATGAAATTAATACCCTATTTTCAAGTCAAGGGCAAACACCATTCACTACTTTAGGTTTTGGACTAGGAACATCTTGGATTGAACGTGAAATCCAAAAAGCAATCTTAAAGATTAGAATTGAAGGTTTAGGAAAAGATAAGAGAACAGCTATCTTTCCTAAATTAGTCTTTACGCTAAAGAAGGGACTTAACTTACATCCTGGAGATCCGAACTATGATATCAAGGAATTAGCTTTGGAATGTTCTACTAAGCGTATGTATCCAGATATTGTTAGTTATGACATGATTAAGAAAATTACTGGATCATTTAAAGCTCCAATGGGCTGTCGGTCCTTCTTACAAGGTTGGAAAGATCCAGAAACTGGTAAAGAAGTAAATTCCGGTCGTATGAACTTAGGTGTTGTTACTTTAAACCTACCTAGAATTGCCATGGAATCAAAAGGAGACAAAGACTTATTCTGGCAAATTTTTAGAGAAAAGGTCCAAACAGCACATGAAGCTTTACAAATTAAGGCTAAACGTTGTACTGATGCTGTACCTGATAATGCTCCAATTCTTTATGAATATGGTGCTTTTGGTAAAAGATTAAGTGCAGAAGATAATGTAAATGATCTTTTCAAAAATGGACGCTGTACAGTTTCTTTAGGTTATATTGGGCTTTATGAAGTAGGTACAGTCTTTTATGGTCCTAATTGGGAACATAATGAAGAAGCACATCAATTTACTATTAATATTGTTAAAGAACTTCACGATTACTGCGCTAAATGGGAAAAAGAAGATCCAAATCACTATCACTACAGTGTATATTCAACTCCAAGTGAAAGTTTGACTGATAGATTTTGTCGTTTGGATACTAAAAAATTCGGTAAGGTAAAGGATATTACTGATAAGGAATACTACACTAATTCTTTCCACTACGATGTAAGAAAGCACCCAACTCCATTTGAAAAATTAGCTTTTGAAGCTCCATATCCATTCTATGCTGCAGGTGGATTCATTCATTATTGTGAATATCCAAACCTTAAGCAAAATCCTAAGGCGCTAGAGGCTGTCTGGGACTGGGCTTATGATAAAGTAGGATACTTAGGAACCAACACTCCAATTGACCAATGCTACAAGTGTGGTTTTAAGGGTGAATTTAAGGCAACCGCTAAAGGCTTTGAATGTCCACAATGTGGAAATCATGATCCAGAAACTTGTGACTGTGTAAAGCGTACTTGTGGTTATCTAGGCAATCCTTTGAAACGTCCAATGGTTCATGGTCGTCATGAAGAAATTGTTCACCGTGTAAAGCACTTGAATATGGGAATGGAAGAAAAGATGGCTAAGGATGAAGTTAGAAAGAATGACGAATACTGATGCCAGAGAAAGATAAGAATAATCAAGAAGGTCCTGATGTTCGAGGAAATTTAATTAAGGTTAATGTTGGTGGAGATACAATTTTTGTTGATTCTAATCAATATAAGCCGCAAGTTGAACATGCTAAAAAATTAAAACAACAACATAGAAAACCAAAGAATCCTAAGCCCCAAGAATGGAAGTCAGAAGAATACTCTAAGCATAAAATTGCTGACTATAAGCCATTTAACTTTGTTGATGGTGAAGGGGTTAGATGCAGCTTATATGTGAGTGGATGCTTGTTTGACTGTCCTGGTTGCTATAATTTAGCAGCCCAGAATTTTAATTATGGACATCCTTATACACAAGAATTAGAAGATAAAATTATTGAAGATATGTCTCAATCTTATGTGCAGGGATTAACTTTATTAGGCGGTGAACCTTTTTTAAATACTTGGGTATGCTTGAAATTAATTAATCGTGTGCGTAAAGAATTTGGACATAGTAAAGATATTTGGTCTTGGTCAGGCTATACCTGGGATGAGCTTCAAAAAGAAACTCCTGATAAGAAAGAAATGCTTTCAAAGATTGATATTTTAGTTGATGGACGTTTCATGGATGATTTGAAAGATCTGACACTACAATTTCGTGGTTCAAGTAACCAGCGAATTATTGATGTTCAAAAATCAATCAAGGCTAATAAGGTTGTTATTTGGGATAAACTGGTTAGATAAATTTGATAGAATAAGGGAAACAAGAGAGTTTCTCTTATTTTTTTAGGTGAAAAGATGCAAGAAAAGAATTTGAAATTAGTAGATAAAATTATGACCGCTCTTCAAAGTGTCGAAGATCCAGAGTTGTTGATTGATGTAGTCAATTTAGGTTTGATTTATGGAATCGATATTGAGGGAGATCATGCAACAATCACGATGACCCTAACTATTGTGGGATGTCCCTTATCTACATATCTACAAAACGCAATTGAAAAAGCAGTTTTGTCTGTGCCAGAAATAAATAAGTGTGATATAAAGTTAGTTTGGTACCCAGTTTGGAATCCAGAGCGTATGACAGTAGCTGCTAAGAAACAATTAGGGATGCTTGATAATGAGCAAGCACTTGACCAAGAAAATGAAATTGAAGAGACAGAAGAAAAAGAGAAGATAATTGATTTTTCTGTTCCAATAAAAAAGCTGGCTGAAGAATATCCAGATTTTATTCAAATTATGTATGACTGCGGCTTTACAAGAATTAAAATCCCAGGTTTGTTATCTACTGTAGGAAGAGTAATGACAATTCCACTTGGTGCGCAGGCTATGAAGATTGACTTAGATAAAGTAAAGCAGGCGTTCGAGGATAAAGGCTACAAGGTGATTGATTAATGAAAGAACTAGATAAAGAACGACAACGAGCTATTTTAAAAATTTTAAATTTTATTCAAGACGGTGGAGAGCTTGAAGAAGCAAAGAAAATGTTTCAAGCTGCCTTTGATCAAGTTGATGTAGCCGAAATTACTGCGGCAGAAAGAGAATTAATTGCACAAGGTCTTGATCCAAGAAAAATTCAATATTTATGCAATGTTCATGCCGATGTTTTTAAGGGTAATATTAAGGAAAATAAGGAGAATTCTGAGTTTGAAAAACCAGGTCATCCTGTTCATACATTCAAGTTAGAGAATATGGTTCTTAAGTCCTTGGTAAATGACGCCTTATTACCAGACCTCGCTAAGTGGGAAAAGGGAGATAAGGGTGTACTCTCAAAGTTAAGACAGGAATTAAAAGACCTAGCCAAAATTCATTATCATTATGCTCGTAAAGAAACTTCCATGTTTCCCATTATGACTAAATATGGAATTACTGCACCACCGAAAGTTATGTGGGGCGTTGATGATAAAATTAGAAAACTTATCGGTCAAGCTAATTTACTTATTAGTCAAAAAGATATTAATAAGGCTGAAGTGTCTAAGGCAATAAAAGAGACGGCACATGAAGTTCTTGAAATGATTTTTAAGGAAGAAGAAATCATGTTGCCAATGATTGATGAGGTTGCTAGTGAAGAAGACTGGGGTAATGTCAAAAATGAGGAAGAGCAGATTGGCTATACCTTGATTCAAAAACCAATGAATTGGAAACCTAAGGAAAAGCCGAAAAGTGATGGCCCTATTTCTATCGATAAATTAAGTAGCTTAGCACTAAATTTTGCAGAAGGGAGCTTAAATTTAGAACAATTATCTGCAATTTTGGATTTATTGCCTTTTGCATTAACTTTTATTGATGAAAATGATAAAGTAGCTTATTTTGGCGGAGGCGCCAATATTTTTCCCCATTCTAAAAATGCACTCGGCAATAGTGTTTATTCTTGTCATTTACCTGAGAGCGTACCACGAGTTAAAAAGATTTTTGATGATTTCCATCAGGGGAAAAAAGATAAGTATGAGTTTTGGTTTAAGCCAAGACATATGGGACGGTACTTATACTTACAGTATTTTGCTGTGAGAAAAGACAATAAATATTTAGGCTGTTTAGAAGTTGCTC
>DBFNNF010000007.1:0-20440 GCA_048407585.1 Lactobacillus johnsonii
ATTAACTAAACGACAAAAAGATTTAATTTTAAATGGATCTAAGGGAAAGAAAATAAAATTCCATCTCGAAGGAGACTTTGGTGTAAACGATACAGTTCAAGAATTTGAAGGGATTTTAAATAATATCAATCGTCGATACCACCATCCAATGTCTAAATTCATGCGTGATGCAATGGGTAAGTATATGACTGAACTTACTTGTTCAACTTGTCATGGTAAAAGATTAAATGAAAAGGCTTTAGCAGTGAAAGTAAATGGTAAAGATATTGCTGAAGCATCTGATCTTTCGATTGCAAAAGCATTAGAATTTTTCAATTCAGTTAAATTAAGTGAACAAGAAGAAATGATTGCTAAACCAATTTTGAAAGAAGTACGGGATCGTTTGACATTTTTAATTAATGTTGGATTAGACTATCTTACTTTATCTCGTTCTGCTGGCACTCTATCTGGTGGAGAAGCGCAAAGAATTAGACTAGCAACTCAAATTGGTTCTAACTTGTCAGGAGTTATGTATATTCTAGATGAACCATCAATTGGTCTTCATCAGCGTGATAATGACCGTCTTATTTCTTCCCTTAAGAAAATGAGAGATCTCGGAAATTCGCTAATTGTAGTAGAACATGATGATGAAACCATGAAGCAAGCCGATTACTTAGTTGATATGGGACCGGGAGCAGGAGTATACGGCGGAAAAGTGATGGCTGCGGGGACACCTGAAGAAGTAATGAAGAATCCCCATTCTTTAACTGGGGAGTACTTATCAGGTAAAAAGATTGTTCCAGTTCCATTAGAGCGAAGAAAAGGTAACGGTAAAAAAATAACTGTTACTGGTGCAAAAGAAAATAACTTAAAAGATATCTCTGTCGATTTTCCTTTAGGTAAATTAGTTGTTGTAACCGGAGTATCGGGTTCCGGAAAATCAACATTAGTTAACTTGATTTTGAAACGTGCTTTAGCACAGAAGTTGAATAATAATTCTGCAAAGCCCGGTAAATATGAGTCAATTAAGGGATATAAAAATATCGAAAAAATTATAGATATTGATCAAAGTCCTATTGGACGAACTCCGCGTAGTAATCCAGCCACATATACTAGTGTATTTGATGATATTCGTACTTTATTTGCTCAGACTAATGAAGCAAAAATGCGTGGCTATACTAAGGCTAGGTTTTCTTTTAACGTTAAGGGCGGTCGCTGTGAAGCATGTCATGGAGATGGAATTATTAAGATAGAAATGAATTTCTTGCCTGATGTGTATGTCCCTTGCGAAGTTTGTCACGGAACAAGATATAACTCAGAAACTTTGGAAGTAACCTACCGGGAAAAAAATATTTCTCAAGTTTTAAACATGACAATTAACGAAGCATGTAAATTCTTTGAAAATATTCCTAAAATTCATCGTAAGTTACAAACAATTGTTGATGTAGGATTAGGATATGTAAAGTTAGGACAATCAGCAACTACTCTGTCTGGTGGGGAAGCACAAAGAATGAAGTTAGCTTCTGAATTACAAAAACTTTCTACTGGGAATAATTTTTATATCTTGGATGAACCTACCACTGGGTTGCACACTGATGACATTAAACGTCTGTTAGAGGTATTGCAGCGCTTAGTTGATGAAGGAAATACAGTTTTAATTATTGAACATAACTTAGACGTCATTAAAAATGCAGATTGGTTAATAGATTTGGGGCCTGAAGGAGGAGATGGCGGTGGACAAGTTGTGGCTACTGGTACTCCCGAAGAAGTTGCACAAGTCAAAGAAAGTTATACTGGTCAATATTTAAAACCTGTTCTTAAAAGAGATACTGAATTAACTAAGCAAATGATAAATAATAAAAAAGAGCAAGGAGAAAGTTAATGGTGTTTTAGAAAATTAAGTGTAGAATATTATCTGGGAGGATATAAAAATGAACGACATTTATAATTCTAGACATCAAGGCTTTGATTGGGGCTCATTTATAGCAGGGATTTTGTTTGTTATAGCATCGTTCTTGTTATTACGCTACCCTGGTCGTGGTTTACAAGCATTTGTATTTGTATTCGGTATTTTATCAATTTTACAAGGACTTATTTGGATTTCCGCATATGTGAAATTTCATAATATTTTTGATTTGAGCTGGGTAACAATAATTTCTGCAATTATTGATATTGTAATTGGTGTTTTGTTCCTATGCTCACGTGAAATTGGGGGATTAACTTTAGCTATTTTATTTGCTATCTGGTTCTTAGCTGATTCGATTATTGGGATCATTTTCTCATGGCACTTACGTGAATATTCAACTGGATACTTTGTTCTTTGCTTAATTTTAAACATCATTAGTTTGATTATTGCTTTTGCTTTACTATTTAACCCAATGTTAGCTGCTATTACTTTAGTTTACTTAGTAGCATTTTGGTTAATGGTATTTGGAATCAATGAAATTTTTGTTTCATGGATGCATAGATAAAATTAAAAAAGTCGTATATCGTTGGAAGACTACCAAAGATATACGACTTTTTATTTTATTTAAAAAATGGAACACCCGGTATGTTATAATGTCGATTAAGGAGGGATAACTATGGCTGAACAAAAGAAACAATTATTGATTGTTACTGGTATGAGTGGCGCAGGTAAAACTGTGGCAATTAAAGCATTAGAAGATATGGGATATTTCGTGGTAGATAATTTACCACCGGAATTATTGGGAAGTTTCTGGGAATTAATTAACAATTCTTCGGATTTTAGTAAGGCAGCAGTAGTTGTTGACTTGAGAGTAAAGAGTTTTTATAAAGATTTGGTTGATGAAATCAAGTCTTTGGAAGATAGTCAAAATGTTCAGTCAACAGTTTTGTTTTTAGATGCTTCAGATGATGTCTTAGTGTCTCGGTATAAAGAAACAAGACGTTTGCCTCCTTTGGCTCATACAGGTCGATTGCTTGATGGAATTCAAGAAGAAAGAAATATCTTATCAAGAACAAAAAATATTTCAAATATAATTATTGATACTTCTCATCTTTCCACTAAAGAATTAAAGACAAAATTAGTAGATAAGTTTGGAGATAATCGAACTCAGACATTTTCAATTGAGGTAATGAGTTTTGGATTTAAATATGGTATTCCAATTGATGCAGATATTGTAATGGATGTAAGATTTTTACCGAATCCATTCTACATTCCTCAACTTAAACCATTTACTGGTTTAGATCGTCGAGTTTTTGATTATGTAATGAGCAAGAAAGAAACTAAAGAGTTTTATGCTAAGTTTTTAGATATGTTGGAGACGGCTATTCCAGGATATATTGCTGAAGGAAAAGAAAAATTAACTATTGCAATTGGTTGTACCGGTGGTCAACATAGAAGCGTTTCAATTGCGCGTCAATTGGCAGTTGATTTAGCTAAAAAATATCCTGTTGATATTTCTCACCGAGAAATTAGTCGTTATATTGGACAATAAAGGAGCGAAGATGGCGTACGGAGAAAATAAAATTGTACGTGTCATTCGTGGACGTCGGCCTAAAATAGTTGTTATTGGCGGAGGAACAGGTTTACCTGTTATTTTGAATGCTTTAAAGGAGCAAAATGCTGATATAACAGCTATTGTTACTGTAGCTGACGATGGCGGATCGTCCGGTGCAATTAGAGATTACATTAATGTGGTGCCACCAGGCGATATTAGAAATGTATTAGTTTCTTTATCGGATTTGCCACAAGAAGAAAAAGATATTTTTCAATATCGATTTAATTCATCTGACTCATTTTTTGCAGGCCATGCAATTGGAAACTTAATTATTGCTGCTTTAGATGAAATGCAGGGAAATATTTTTGATGCTGTGCAATCCCTATCTAGAATGATGCGAATTGATGGAAGAATTTTTCCTGCTTCAAATGAACCGTTGACTTTAAATGCGGAATTTGTTGATGGAACAACTGAATCTGGAGAAACAGAGATCACATCAAAAGATAAGAGAATTAAGCGTGTCTGGGTTACCGATACTGATTCAGATGATGAACCTAAAGCTGTGTTGCCCGTTTTAGCAGCTATTATGCAGGCAGACGCAGTAGTTTTAGGACCGGGAAGTTTATTTACATCAATTTTACCTAATTTAATGATTTCTAATTTAGGGGATGCTGTAAGACAAACTAAAGCTGAAGTAATTTATATTTGTAATATTATGACCCAGCAAGGTGAAACAGATCATTTTACAGCAGCTGAGCATGTACAAGTTATTAATGACCATTTAGGAGGACATTATATTAACACGGCTTTGGTTAACGGCGCGAAGATTGATATGACTAAATTTAACCCAGCCGATTATGATGCTTATCTTGAACCAGTAAGGAATGATTTTGCCGGATTGCGGGCTCAAGATTGTCGAGTAATTACAGCTGACTTTATTGATCAACATAGTGGATTGGTTTTTCATGACGGAAAAAAGGTAGCTGATGAAATTTTGAATTTAGCTTTTGAAGCATATTGTCGAAGACAGAAGGAACAGGATTAGTTAATGGTTTCATACGCAAGTGATGTAAAAAAAGAACTTACAAGTCTGCCGGTTCATCCCGAACACGCTAAGGCAGAATTAGCAGCTTTTTTGCGAATGAACGGAGTACTTAGTCTGCACGATCATCAATTTAGCTTGGATATTACAACTGAAAATCCAGCGATTGCACGAAGAATTTTTTCTCTTATTAAGACTGCTTATGGAATTGAACCACTATTAATTGTTTCTAAAAAGATGAAATTAAAGAAAAATTATCAGTATTTAGTTAGACTTCAAAAACAGGTTCATGAAATTCTAACTGATTTAGAAATTTTTGATGGTAACAACGGTCTTATTACCGGAATTCCTGAAAAGATTATGTCTTCGGAACAAAGAGCAATGTCCTATTTAAGAGGAGCTTTTTTAGCGTCTGGAAGTGTAAATAATCCAGAAACTAGTCGCTATCATTTAGAGATTTACTCTCTTTATGAGAATCATAATCAAGATTTATTAAAACTAATGAATAATTTCTTTTATTTAAATGCTAAAGAAACGAGAAGACGAAGTGGCTATATTGTTTATTTAAAAGAAGCAGAAAAAATTGGTGATTTTCTCCATGTAGTTGGTGCAGTAAACGCAATGCTAGCTTTTGAAGATTTGAGAATTATGCGTGATATGCGTAATTCAGTAAATCGTTTAGTGAATTGCGATACAGCCAATCTTAAAAAAACTGCAAATGCAGCAGCCAAGCAAGTTGAAGATATTCAATTGATTGAAGAAAAATTTGGCTTAGAAAATTTACCTGAAAAATTGACTGTGTTAGCTCGTTTTAGGTTAACGCATCCAGAACTTTCTCTTAAGGAAGTTGCAGCACAAGTACCAGATGGTCCAATCTCAAAGTCAGGGGTTAACCATCGTTTTCAAAAAATTCGTGAAATAGCGAAGCAATTAAAAGAAGAAAATTAGACAAAAAAATAGAGCTCACATCGTGAGCTCTATTTTTGTCTGAAAATAAACTAGTCTTTCTTTTGATTTACCAAAATTTCATCGATTAAACCATAGTCTTTAGCTTCTTCAGCAGACAAGTAATTGTCGCGTTCAGTATCCTTAAGGATCTTATCCAGAGGCTGACCAGTAGTTTCATGTAAAATTTGGTTAAGTTTTTTACGACTCTTCAAAATTTCATTAGCCGCAATTTGAATGTCAGTTTGTTGACCTTGTGCACCACCTAATGGTTGGTGGATAAGAACTGTTGAGTTTGGTAATGCAAAACGTTTACCCTTAGTTCCACTAGTTAAAAGAATGGAAGCCATAGAAGCAGCCATACCGATGGCAATTGTAGATACATCTGATTTGATAAAGTTCATTGTATCCATAATTGCTAATCCAGAGGTAATAACACCACCTGGAGAATTAATGTAAAGAGAAATATCTTTAGTGTTATCTTGTGCATCTAAGAATAAAAGTTGAGCAATGATGGAATTAGCCATTTGGTCATTAATTTCACCACTAAGCATAATGATTCTATCTTTTAATAATCTTGAATAAATGTCGTAAGCACGTTCGCCACGTGCAGTTTGTTCAATAACTGTAGGTACGAGCATTAATTTTACCTCCTAAACAAAATTAGCACTCTAATAAGTACAGTGCTAATTAAATCACTTACTTTTAATCATGTCAACTGATCAAGCTTAATTTTATGTAGAAAAAATGACCGATAAAAATATATCGGTCATTAAAATTAGTCTATTAATGGGTTACTTCCATCTTCTCTTTTTTTGATTGCGGGTAAAATCAATCCCAAAGCAATCAAAATAATTGGAGTAATAATATTAAGGAAAAGTGTAAATGGATCAGGAGAATAAATTCCAAAAATACAACATGCAGCTGTTACAATGAAACACCAAATTCCAGCAGTATATGCAAGACCTTGATTCTTTGTCATTTGATAAGAAGTATCAAATTTTGTTTGCTGCTTTCTAAGAGCAATATATGCTGCAAATACCCATAAATAACGCATTGGCATTGTAGTAGAATTTAATTTAACTAATTGCGCCATAACAGCTTGTGCATCTGGTAGTAAAGCTTGAGCTGCAATTAAACCACCAGAAAGGATAACAACCATCCAAATACCGTTGATATATGCTCCATTTTTATTGACTTTAAGGAGCTTCTTAGGAATAAAGTTTTTAGCTTCTTTACTACCTAATAGCATTCTAAGTGGGGCATCAATACTAATAACTAAGGTAGAAAATTGTCCAATGACGTTACACCATGAATAGATGTACATAAATAAGCCACCAACATGGTAATATTCACCTAAACGTTGGAAAGCCATATAAGCACCGTTTGAAATATATTCATTTAAATTATTGTTAACAACCTTAGGATCAAACATCAAGGCCATAGCGAATGTTCCTAAAATAGCAGAAATCATAACCATAATGGCAAGGGCCATCATTGCTTTCGGGAAGTTTTTTGAAGGGTCTTTAACTTTATTTACATAGGGAGATATTTTTTCACATCCACCAACAGCAAAAACTAGAATTGAAAGAGAAGTTAAATACTTAAGATTGAATGTTGGCATTAAACTTTTCCAATTAAAGTTAATTGAATAATATCCTGCGTGAGGATTAATTGCTGGAGCAGCAAACATCATAATGATAAACAAAATAGACATTATAAACATTGATGATCCAGCAATGGTAGCTAAACTTTTAAGGACTGGAATTCCTTTGCTAGTGACCCAGCAGAAAAATAGGAAAACTACTAGAGTGGCAAGTTGAGTCCACGCTGTTGGAAGACCATCATACCATTTGGTATTTCCAAAAATTCCCCAAGCCATCGCTCTTAAGCCACCAGTACCCTTACTTGAAATATAAACGACGTGACAAGCCCAATAGGTCCATCCGGCATAATATGCCCATTTTGCACCCATGGTCGCATTAACCCAAGAGGAGACACCACCATTTGCGTTTTTAAAGGTAGCGCCTAATTCTCCAACCATTAATGCATAGGGAACAAAATAGAGTAAAAACATTAGCCCCCAACTGAAAACAACTTTAGTACCGTCGAAGTAAACATAACCGTTTACAACATTGCCAAAGCCCCAAACAGTTGAAAATGCCATCATTGCCAGTGTAGGCCAAAGCATTTTCTTGGCATCAGACTTTTTTTCTTCTTCGATCATAAAATAACCTTTCTGTCTATGTACATAATTAACACCAATTTTAATTATAACGAAAATGCTTACAAATGATAGGCTATTTCTAAATAAACCGAGTAATTAAATGATACAAAAAAAGGAGCCAGCATACGCTGGCTCCTTTTATGCGCCCCCTGAGAGTCGAACTCAGATTTTAAGAACCGGAATCTTACGTGCGATCCATTACACTAAGGGCACGACAAACTAAAATAAGTATATCAGAAAATGCAGAAAGTACAAATTAATTATTCTGAATGATATATCTTGAATTTAAAAAAAGATATTGCTATACTAAAAACTGTCGAGAGAGAAATGTGAATTGAAATATAGTTAATTCGCGTCTCTCTAATATTTTTAAGCTTTTTGGGTCGTTTACCGTCATATGGTGGTATCAATTTTGACCCAATAGAGGGAGCGAGCAATGGACTCGGATTTAACCTTGTTGCAAAGCTTAGTTCCTGATGTTTTAAAAATAATTCGGCAACGTTTTCTTGTTCTTGAACAGATTTCGCTGTTAGCTCCAGTTGGGCGAAGAGTTGTTGCTAAAAAATTAGGATTAAGCGAGCGCAATGTGCGAACTGAAACTGATTATTTGCGGCAGTTAGGACTCATTAATATCCAGAGCTACGGTATGGAATTAACTGATAAAGGAAAGAGAACTTTAAAGGAAGCTGCTCCTTTAATCGATCGTTTGTTTAATGCTAGTCAAACTGAAATTGAATTGGCACAAAAATTAGGGATCGATCGAGCTATTATTGTTCCTGGTGACATGGATCGACAAGAGCGCGTTGTTGACTTAATGGGTGAACAACTTAACTCTGCGCTTGATTTACTTTTACCATTAGGAAAAAGTATTATTACTGTTTTAGGTGGTACTACTGTGGCGGGAGTAGCCCATCATCTTTCTCCTAAATTAAGCCGCTATCGGGATTTGTTATTTGTTCCCGGAAGAGGAGCAGTTGGAGAAAGCGTTGAAATCCAGAGTAATACTGTTGCTCAGATGATGGCATCTGAGACAGGTGGAAAACATAAAGGGTTATATTTACCTGAAAATGTTTCATCTGAGGCCTTGACTTTATTGCTTCAAGACACAGATATTGCGAATGCGATTTCAAACATTTATAATAGTGATATGGTGATACATGGAATTGGTAGAGCAGATGTCATGTCAAAAAGACGTGGCTTAGATGTAATGACTAGTTCCAAGCTTCGAAATGATGGAGCTGTGGCCGAATGTTTTGGGTATTTCTTTGACCAACAAGGTAGACTTGTAAAACGTATCCCACGGATCGGTCTTCAATTAGAAGACTTAGATAAAATACCCCATGTATTTGCAATTGCTGCTGGGGCTAGTAAAGCTTCTGCAATTGTAGCTTACATGCATCATGCTCCTAAACAAACGTGGTTAATCACGGATGAAGGAGCCTCAAACTTGGTTTTAAAGGGGAAGTAATTCCCGTTTAAAATAAATTGTTACTTACATATTTCCTAAGGAGGAATATAGGATATGACAGTTAAAATTGGTATTAACGGTTTCGGCCGTATTGGTCGTTTAGCATTCCGTCGTATTATGGATTTAGGCGAAAAGTCTTCAGATATTGAAGTTGTTGCAATCAACGACTTGACTACTCCAGCACTTTTAGCTCACTTACTTAAGTACGACTCAACTCATGGTACTTTCAACCACGAAGTTTCAGCAACTGATGACTCAATCGTAGTTGACGGTAAGAAGTACCGTGTTTACGCTGAACCACAAGCACAAAACATTCCTTGGGTTAAGAACGATGGCGTTGACTTTGTTCTTGAATGTACTGGTTTCTACACTAGCAAAGCTAAGTCAGAAGCTCACCTTAAGGCTGGTGCAAAGCGTGTATTAATTTCTGCACCTGCAGGTTCAGACTTGAAGACCATTGTTTACGGCGTAAACGATGATACTTTGACTGCTGATGACAAGATTGTTTCAGCTGGTTCATGTACTACTAACTCATTAGCACCAATGGTTAATGCTTTACAAAAAGAATTCGGCATTGAAGTTGGTACTATGACTACTATCCACGCTTACACTTCAACTCAAATGCTTTTAGATGGTCCTGTACGTGGTGGTAACTTACGTTCTGCACGTGCTGCAGCTATCAACATTATTCCTCACTCAACTGGTGCTGCTAAGGCTATTGGTCTTGTTGTTCCAGAATTGAACGGTAAGTTGAACGGTCACGCACAACGTGTTCCAGTTCCAGATGGTTCTGTAACTGAATTAGTTTCAATCTTAAGCAAGGATGTAACTGCTGACGAAGTTAACGAAGCAGTTAAGAAGTACGAAAGTCCTTCATTTGCATACAACGACCACAACATCGTTTCTAGCGACGTTTTAGGTATGACTGCTGGTTCAATCTTTGACCCAACTCAAACCATGGTAACTACTGCAGGTGACAAGCAATTAGTTAAGACTGTTGCTTGGTACGACAACGAATACTCATTCACTTGCCAAATGGTTCGTACTTTATTGAAATTTGCTACTCTTTAATCATTAATTATCAATTACTGATTTTAAGTAAGCAGACGAGAGAAGGCGGAGGGAATTACTTCCTCCGCCTTTTTTCAAATAATCTATCGGAGGTAAATTAGTTTAAATGGCTAAATTAATCGTTTCAGACCTTGATCTTAAAGGTAAAAAAGTTTTAGTTCGTGTTGACTTCAATGTTCCAATTAAGAATGGTGTTATTGGTGACGACAACCGTATTGTTGCTGCATTACCAACTATTAAATACATCATTGATCACGGTGGTAAAGCAATTTTGCTTAGCCACTTGGGTCGTGTTAAGTCAGATGCTGACAAGAAAGAATTGTCATTACGTCCAGTAGCAGAACGTTTAAGTGAATTATTAGAAAAGCCTGTAACTTTTGTACCAGAAAACGAAGGTAAAGAAGTAGAAGAAGCTATCGATAACATGAAGGATGGCGACGTTGTTGTTCTTGAAAACACTAGATTCCAAGATATTGACAACGACTTTGGTAAGCGTGAATCTAAGAACGATCCAAAGCTTGGCGAATACTGGGCAAGTCTTGGTGATGTATTTGTAAACGATGCATTTGGTACTGCTCACAGAAGTCACGCTTCAAACGTTGGTATTGCAACTGCTATGAAGAAGGCTGGTAAGCCTGCAGCAGCTGGTTACTTACTTGAAAAGGAAATTAAGTTCTTAGGTGATGCTGTTGAAAACCCAGTTCATCCATTTGTAACTATTCTTGGTGGTGCAAAAGTATCAGATAAGATTGGTGTTATTGAAAACTTAATTCCTAAGTCAGATCACATTTTAATCGGTGGTGGTATGGCTTATACTTTCTTAGCTGCACAAGGTCACAAGATTGGTAAATCATTGTTTGAAGCTGACAAGGTAGAACTTGCTAAGAGCTTGCTTGAAAAGGCTGGCGACAAGATTGTTCTTCCAGTTGACAACGTTGCAGCTACTGAATTCTCAAATGATGCTCCTCACGAAGTTGTTGGTGACGATATTCCTGATAACGAAATGGGTCTTGACATCGGTCCTAAGACTGTTGAAAAATTCAGAGATATCTTAAAAGATGCTAAGACTGTTGTATGGAACGGACCTATGGGTGCATTCGAAATGCCAAATTACGCAGAAGGTACTTTGGAAGTTGGTCGTGCATTAGCTGACTTGAAGGATGCCGTAACTATTATTGGTGGTGGTGACTCAACTGCTGCTGCTAAGCAATTAGGAATCGCTCCTAAGATCAGCCACATTTCTACTGGTGGTGGTGCTTCACTTAACTACCTTGAAGGTAAAGAATTACCGGGAATCGCTTGTGTTTCTGACAAGTAAAATTAGGAGGAATTTTTAATGCGTACACCAATTATTGCTGGTAACTGGAAATTACACATGAACCCTGAACAAACCATTGAATTTGTTAATGCAGTTAAGGGTAAGTTGCCAGATCCAAGTAAAGTTGAATCAGTTATTGCTGCACCTGCAGTTGATCTTTATGTTTTAAAGAAGACTGCTGAAGGCTCAAACTTACATACTGGTGCAGAAAATGCATACTTTGAAGTTGAAGGTGCCTTTACTGGTGAAACTTCACCTAAAGTTTTGAATGAAATGGGTATTGACTACTGTATTATTGGTCACTCAGAACGTCGTGGTTACTTCCACGAAACTGATGAAGACATTAACAAGAAAGCTAAGGCTTTATTTGCTAATGGCGTAACTCCAATTATTTGCTGTGGTGAATCTCTTGAAACTCGTGAAGCTAACAAGCAAGATGAATGGGTAGTAGCTCAAATTAAAGCTGCTTTAGACGGCTTAACTGCAGAACAAGTTTCTAAACTTGTTATTGCTTACGAACCAATTTGGGCTATCGGTACTGGTAAGACTGCTTCTGCTGATCAAGCTGAAGAAATGTGCAAGACTATTCGTGAAACTGTAAAAGACTTGTACAACGAAGAAACTGCTGAAAACGTTCGTATCCAATACGGTGGTTCAGTAAAACCAGCTAACGTAAAAGAATTAATGTCTAAGCCTGACATTGACGGTGGTTTAGTTGGTGGTGCTTCTCTTGATCCAGAATCATTCTTAGCATTAGTAAACTACCAAGATTAATTAACAATTTATTTAAACGGAATTAGAAGAAAAAAGGAGAATCTCCATGTCTGTTATTACTGATATTCACGCACGTGAAGTTCTTGACTCTCGTGGTAATCCAACTGTTGAAGCTGAAGTTTACACTGAATTAGGTGGCTTTGGTCGTGCTATTGTACCATCTGGTGCTTCTACTGGTGAACATGAAGCAGTAGAATTACGTGATGGTGACAAGTCTCGTTTTCTTGGTCAAGGTGTTTTAACTGCTGTTGAAAACGTTAATGGTGAAATTGCAAAAGCTGTTATTGGCTTAGATGTAACTGATCAACGTTTAATTGACCAAACTATGATTGACCTTGACGGTACTCCAAACAAGGGTCGTTTAGGTGCTAACGCTATGTTAGCTGTTTCATTAGCAAGTGCACGTGCTGCAGCTGATGAATTAGGTTTACCTTTATACGAATACTTGGGTGGACCAAACGCTCATGTTTTACCAACTCCAATGATGAATGTTATTAACGGTGGTAAGCACGCAGATAACAACGTTGATATCCAAGAATTCATGATTATGCCAGTTGGTGCTAAGTCTCTTCATGAAGCTGTTCGTATGGGTGCAGAAACTTTCCATACTTTGAAGAGCTTGCTTCAAGAACGTGGTGAATCAACTGCTGTAGGTGACGAAGGTGGTTTTGCACCAAACTTGAAGAACAACGAAGAACCATTTGAAATTTTAGTTGAAGCTATTCAACGTGCTGGCTACAAGCCTGGTCAAGATATTTCTATTGCATTTGACTGTGCAGCTTCTGAATTCTACAACAAGGATACTAAGAAGTATGTGACTGTTGCTGATGGCCGTGAATACACTGCTGAAGAATGGACTTCACTTATGGAAGACATCGTTGACAAATACCCAGTTATTTCCATTGAAGATCCTTTGGACGAAAACGATTGGGAAGGTTGGAAAGTCTTCACTGAACGTTTAGGTGATAAGGTACAAATCGTTGGTGACGATTTATTCGTAACTAACACTAACTACCTTGAAAAGGGTATTAAGATGGGTGTTGCTAACTCAATCTTAATTAAGCTTAACCAAATCGGTACTTTGACTGAAACTTTTGAAGCTATTGAAATGGCTAAGGAAGCAGGCTACACTGCTGTTGTTTCTCACCGTTCTGGTGAAACTGAAGATACTACAATTGCTGATTTAGTTGTTGCAACTAATGCTGGTCAAATTAAGACTGGTTCAATGTCAAGAACTGATCGAATTGCTAAGTACAACCAATTAATGAGAATTGAAGAAGCTTTGGGTTCAACTGCTCAATACAAGGGAATTCACAGTTTCTACAACTTACACAAACAATTTTAATTAATAGTTGAAATAAAAGAAAAAGGGACGTTGCTTTAGGTGACTCCCTTTTTCTTTTAGCATTCATTGGCTAAATATGGTAAAATCAGTACAGTAAGAAATTTAGGTAATGGAGGCAGCGCTTTGTATAATATCGTCATGACGCTACTCATCATTGTTAGCTTTTTAATTATTATTGCTACGTTGATGCAGCCGCAAAAGCAACAAGATGCCTTAAACGCATTGTCCGGCGGTGCAGTATTTAGCGGCCAGACAAAGAAGCGTGGATTTGAAGCATTAATGGAAAGGATTACCGCTGTATTATTGGTTCTCTTTTTTGCTCTTGCTTTGATCTTGGCAGTACTTTCATCCAAGTAAAAAAAGCCTTCCGGTCACAGGAGGGCTTTTTTAATTTCTTTTAACTTAACTTATTTTATAAAGAAATTGAGGCAATTTATATAATGACACAGAATGAACGAGTTTTAGCTGATGTTTATGAAACATTTAGACATAATCCTCAAGAACAATATGATGTGGATCAACTTGAAAATGATCTTAGCCGTAGCCAAAGATTGAATTTTCCTGATTTGGTTAAAGCTTTAACTTTTTTAGAGCATAGTAAAAAGATTGTAACTGATGGTCAGGGAAAGTACCAGTTGAATCAATTAAACACTGTTGCTGAAGGTACCTTTAAGGCAAATGATAAGGGATTTGGTTTTGTCAGATTTGATGATGAAAGCATGGAAGATGCCTTTATTGATAAACATAATACTAAATTTGCTATTGATGGGGACCGCGTTAAGGTAAAAATTATTGCTGGTGCTAATCCATGGAATGGCAAAGGTCCAGAAGGTAAAATCGAAGAAATTACTGAACGTGGTGTAGAGACTTTAGTTGGAGAATTTCATCCATACTCTGATGAAGTAGTGAAATCAAGTGGATTTTACGGTTATGTTGTTAGTGAAAACAGAAAATTAAAGAAATATAAAATTAATATCACTGATAATGGTGTTAAGCCACAAATGGGTGATATGGTGAAAATTTCTATTACTAAATATCCTGATGAAGATCAACCAGATGAAATGCAGGGTGTAGCACTTCTCACAATCGGTAATAAGAATGATCCTGGTGTTGATATCATGTCAATTGTTGTTGATAATGATATTCGGACTGATTGGCCTAAAGAAGCAATGGA
Source organism: Lactobacillus johnsonii (assembly GCA_048407585.1). GTDB lineage: Bacteria > Bacillota > Bacilli > Lactobacillales > Lactobacillaceae > Lactobacillus > Lactobacillus johnsonii_C. The sequence continues at coordinate 14,805 of DBFNNF010000007.1, forward strand.
TCAAGCAAATAGCATTCCTGATCATGTAACTGAAGAAGAAAAAAGTAAACGTGTTGATATTACCGATCAACCAGCCGTAACAATTGACGGTGACGATTCTAAAGACTTTGATGATGCAGTCGTAGTTTGGAAACTCCCTAATGGTAACTATCATTTAGGCGTACATATAGCTGATGTATCTCATTATGTAAAAGAAGGAACACCTTTAGATAAAGAAGCTTTTGCTCGTGGTAACAGTACATATTTAGTTGATCGTGTTATCCCAATGCTTCCATTTAGATTATCAAATGGTATTTGTTCTCTTAATGAAGGCGTAGAACGTTTAGTTCTATCATGTGATATGGAAATTACTCCAGAAGGTAAACGTGTTGGATATAGAATTTATCCATCAGTTATGAAGTCACATGGACGTTTAACTTACAATAATGTTAATAAAGTTCTTGATCCAAATAATCATGAAAAGTTAGAGCAAAAGTATGCAGATGCAGCCCCAATGCTTCATGAAATGGCTGATTTACATAATATTTTGTATAAAAAACGTCACCAACGTGGTGCTATTGATTTTGAAGAACCAGAGGCAAAAATTGTAGTCGATGATAAAGGTAAGCCAACAGATATTGTTCTTCATGAACGTGGAACTGCTGAAAAGATGATTGAATCCTTTATGTTGATGGCAAATGAAACTGTTGCTGAAGACTACTATAAGAAACATACGCCTTTCCTTTATCGTGTACATGAAACCCCAGATCAAGAAAAAATGCAATCATTCTTTGAGTTTGTAAGTGCATTTGGACTAAACGTAAAGGCTGATCCAAGTGATGTAAAGCCAAAAGATTTGCAAAAGATTGTAGCTAAAACCGAGGGTACACCTGAAGAAGCTGTTGTTCAAATGATGATGCTTCGTAGCTTAAAACAAGCACATTATTCTCCTGAACCACTGGGTCACTTTGGTTTAGCAGCTAAGTACTATACTCACTTTACTTCACCAATTCGTCGCTATTCTGATTTAATGGTTCACCGTATGATTCATGAATATGCGAATGAAAATATGGATCAAGATATTCAAAAGCACTTTAAGGCTCAACTTCCAGATGTTGCTGAACAAACTTCAACACAAGAAAGAAAATCAATTGATACTGAACGAAGTGTAAACGATCTCAAGATGACCGAGTTTATGGTTGATAAGGTTGGTCAAACATTTGATGCAATAGTTTCTTCAGTAACAAGTTTTGGAATGTTTATTCAATTGCCAAATACTGTTGAAGGTTTAATTCATATTTCTAATTTAAACGATGACTACTATAATTTTGATGAAAAATCATTAACTTTAACTGGACGTAATTCACATAAGCAATTTAAGATTGGAATGCCAATTAAAGTTAAGTTGATTAGAGCTGATGTAGAACAACATCAATTGGACTTTGAAATTTATGATCCAAATGCATCAAACCGTCCACAAAGAAGCAATAATCGTGGAAAACGTAGTTTTGATAAAGGTCGTAAAAATAGCGGAAACAGAAGAAATAACAACACTTCTCATGTAAATAATGGTCATAATTTCAAGATTCGTCATCGTAAAACAACAGCTGTCAAGTCTAATAAAAAATAATTAGGAAGAAAACGATGAAACAAAAAGCAGATAATTTGATTGCTCAAAATAAAAAAGCAAGTCATGATTATTTTATTAAAGAGACTCTTGAAGCCGGAATTGCGTTAACTGGGACGGAGATTAAATCAATTCGTGCACGTAGAATTAATTTACGGGACGGATATGTTCAAATTATTAATGGATCTGCTTTTTTAGAAAATGTTCATATTAGTGAATATAAAGAAGGTAATCGCTATAATCATGATCCTTTACGATCACGGCGCTTGTTGCTTCATAAGAAAGAAATTGCTCGCCTAGCTGGAATTCAAGCTCAACAGGGAATGGCTATTATTCCCTTAAAAGTCTATTTAAAACATGGATTTGCCAAGGTTTTAATTGGTGTAGGACAAGGTAAGAAGCAATATGATAAACGTCAAACTATTAAAAAGCGGGATCAAGACCGTGAAATTCATCGTAAGTATGGGATTTAGTAGGTGAATTATTAAATGATTAGAAAGGCAAAATTAACTGATTTTCCTTTAGTTTATCCAATTTTGAAACAAATCTTTGATGAGATGGATATGGATACTATTAAAGCTCTTCCAGAGAGTCAATTTTATGATTTAATGAAACATGGCTTTTATTCCCCTCATTATCGTTATTCGCATAATCGGATGTGGGTAGAAACCGATGATTTAGATCGACCAATTGGGTTAATAGTAATGTATGGTTATGATGATCAAGGTCTGATTGATATCTCATTAAAAAGTGCGTATCCGAAAGTTGGGTTACCTCTTGACGCAGTTATTTTTTCAGATAAAGAAGCACTACCACATGAATGGTATCTGGATGCTATTGCTGTTTCTCCAAAACACTGGGGAAAAGGAATTGGACAGGAGTTAATTAAAATTGCTCCCGATATAGCAAGGCAAAAGGGATATAAAAAGATAAGCTTGAACGTTGATCAAGATAATCCTAGGGCTGCTCGCTTGTACGATTATATGGGCTTTAAAACGACTTCTACCATGACGATCGGAGATCGGATGTATGACCATATGATTAAAAAAGTTAATTAAAATAAAAGAGAATCAATCATTAAAGAAAGATTGATTCTCATTTTGTTATTAAAGTTAAAGACATATTTAAAAATAACACTAATTACATTATTAATGTTGCATACCCTTTAAAAACCTGTTAAAGTAATAAAACTATGTAAGATTGGAGAGTGATCATAGGTTACTTAGAAAGGAAATTAGAATGAAATGCTGGATGAATTACAACGAGTTCAAATAGCTTTACATGATATGTTATCTCAATCAGACCTAAAGAAAATAAATATTTCTAAGCTTTGTATTGAAGCAGGAATTAGGAGAAGAACTTTTTATTTGAGATATGGAAAAATAAATAACTGTATCGAAGCTTGTATTTTGTTAGAGTTAAAAACAGAGTTACGTAAAAATGAAAAAAATAGTTTAAGACAAATTCTTAATATTTTATGTAGCTATATTCAAAAACATAAACAATATTTTTACAATGCATATAATTTAAGTGAAGAAAACTGCATGTGTGAAAAGATGAGAGAACATTTTTTTCAATATATTCGATCATATGTTTACAAACGAGGAAGTTTTTCAGAGCTTATACTTAAACAATTGACTAATATCCTCTATGACCGAATCTGTTTTTGGATAAGTCATGGATGTAATAAAAGTTATAGTTATTTATTGGAAGATTTAGCAATCATTATTGAATTGATTGATTTTCAAAAGCATGTTTGTTCTCATCAATATCAAGTGTTTAATTTTTCACATTACTATTTAAACTGTGATTAAGAGAGTGCATTAATTCGATTTTGAAAATTAAAAGTCGGCAAAAATAAGGGCTTAGTATGCCATTGTGTAAAAAGCAAACTAATTAAAATAATAAAGGGGACATCTTCAGGACGAGAAATATCACAGCTCCATGTAAGTCCCATATCGGTGACTAGCGAACAGACGCTAGCCACTTTTTTAATACCTGAGTAAAATCCGTATCTTCCTTGTTTTAAACTTCCTTTGATCCAATAATTTAACCGAGTAATATAGAATAAATTAGTAAAACGACTATTAAGTTTTTTTACTTTGACTAGAGAATGATTGACCACATCAACACTATAACTTGCTAAAAGATGGTTAGAGTCTAAATAAAGTCGACCAATTTCATTATGGTTAATATCAGTTAAAATGATTGGTTGGTTAAATTCATTAAGATTACCTTTTAAGATATAAACTATTTCACCCTGATCATTTTTTACTGGAATTTGACCACAAGTTTGACCATGTGTAAGTTGGACAGTATAACGCATAATTTCATCTGCCTTTAGGAAAATTATGTTTATTTACAAAAATGACGAATTGCGTATGCAACGCCATTGTCATTGTTACTTTTAGTAATAAAGTTAGCAATTTTCTTGATGTCAGGTGCAGCATTTTCCATTGCTACACCTACGCCAGCCATGCGAATCATTGATTCATCATTAAGATTGTCGCCAATGGCCATTACTTCATTTGGTTGGTAGCCTTGCAAGCGAGCATAATCCATTAAAGCAATCCCTTTTTGAGCTTTAATATTGTTAATTTCGATATTAGTAGAAGAACTCGCAGTGACAATTAAATCACCCATTTTTCCGATTTCTTCACGAATATGTTTAAATACTTTAGGGCCATTAGGATGAAAAGCAACAAATTTCATGGCTTCAAAGTCTGGTTTTTCAAGCAAATCTTTAAAGTCAGAAACATATTTAATTCTCATGATTTCATCTGAGCCAGCAGCAAAAGAAACTGCCTTTTTAAAAGTTAATTTTTTGTTGAGATCAACTAATAGATCAGAAAAGTTAGCAATTCTGCGCAAACGAGAATCTGAATAAACATTATCTGCAGCAACTATTTCAAAGTAAAAACCAGAATCTTTGAGTAATTTATTGATCTTAATACTTTGGTCTTTAGGGATTGGTTCATTTACAATTAGTTTGCCAGCAGTATTAAAGACCATTGCACCATTCAAATTAATGAATCCTGTATGAAGTCCGGCTTTAGCAAGTATGCCCTGAGATTCGGAAGGTGCGCGCCCTGTTGCAACTAAAAATTCAACGCCTTTAGCTTGTGCTTCTTTAATAGCAGCGATATTTTCAGATGAAATTTGCATTTGTTTATTTAACAATGTGCCGTCCATGTCACTTGCAATAAGTTTAATCATTTTAAGTCCTCCAATCTTTTATCTATATGATATCATGAACTTGGATTTCTTAGAGAGACAAGAGGATAGAATAAGTATGAAAAAATTAATTGGAAATGATTGGGATGAAATTTTAGAACCGGTTTTTGAGAGTGAGAAGTATCAAGAATTACGTAATTTTTTAAAGGAAGAATATCAAACAAAACAGATATTTCCCGATATGTATCATATTTTTACTGCTTTTAAACTAACAAGTTTTGCAGATACGAAAGTTGTAATTTTAGGCCAAGATCCATACCATAATCCAGGTCAAGCTACTGGAATGAGCTTTAGTGTTAATCCGGGCGTCCCATTGCCTCCATCTTTAAAAAATATTTATAAGGAACTATATGATGATGTAGGTGCAGTTCCAGTAAATCATGGTTATCTCAAAAAATGGGCCGATCAAGGTGTATTACTCTTAAATGCAGTGTTAACTGTACCCTATGGAAAGGCTAATGGTCATCAAGGAAAAGGATGGGAACTAATTACTGATGCAGCTATTAAGGCATTAAGCGATCGAGGAAAAGTTGTATTTATTTTATGGGGAAGATTTGCGCAAAATAAAATTCCTTTAATTGATGAGGGAAAGAATGTAATTATCAAATCTCCTCATCCTAGTCCTTTTTCAGCAGATCGTGGCTTTTTCGGTTCACGTCCGTTTTCTAGATGTAATGATGCTTTGATTAAATTTGGTGAAAGTCCAATTGATTGGCAATTACCACAAGAAGTAAACCCAGCAGATATGGCATAGTTTTTGTTTTGAGAAAAAGCTTTGAAATTGTAAAATATTATC
>DBFNNF010000008.1:0-12392 GCA_048407585.1 Lactobacillus johnsonii
AACTATAATGAAATCTTTTTTGTAATAAGAAGATAAATAGAGACAATTGCTAAAACACAAATAATAATAGCTAATGCCAACTCCCATTTGTTAAATAAAGGAGTACCGTCTTTGTCATATTCTTTTCTTGCAAAGTAGTAGAAGATAATACCTACAGCGTAAATAATAGTTGAAATTAATAAGTAGTTAAGCCCAGCTGCATATAGGAGCCATAAACAATAAATGGTGGATAAAATTCCTATGAATAGGCTCTTATTACGCTTGTGAGAATCATTAGCAAAAATTTCTCGTTTTTGTGCAATTTTCCAAAGATACATTGAACTTAATAGATAACACGGTAAAATTATTACCCCAGTAATATCAATACATGCAAGATATACGTTATTGGCTGTTACCACTAAGATCATAAACAAGGACATTAAAATACTTGAAATATACAAAGATACACTAGGTACTTTTTTCTTATTTTCATGAGCAAAGAATTTTGGCAAAACATGTCCCTTTGCAGCTGCGTATGGAAGTTGTGCCATCATAACTGTCCAAGCAACCCATGATCCACCAACAGAAATAATTACAGAAATAGTTACAAAGTCTATAAACCAAGGACCAAGTAAATTTTTCAGTAGATAAGCTGTTGATGGATCAGTTAATTTAGAAAGAGTTGGTTGGTGATAAATACCATAAGCAACAATACTGATTAGAACATAGGCGATAAGTGAGGTTAAATATCCTAGTACTGTGGCTTTACCAACGTCTTTTGGATTTTTAGCATGGTTAGAAATAACTACAGCACCTTCAATACCGATAAAGCACCATAAAGTTACAAGCATTGGGGCCTTAATTTGTGAAATAAAGTTTCCTAGATGCAGTCCTTGTCCCCAGAATCCCCAGAAAAAGGTAGGAAAACGGAAGAAGATTAACATACAAATTAAGATAATAGCCAAGCTGATGAACTTGATAATAACGGTAATAGTATTAAGAAAGGTTGCTTCTTTAACACCATTAAGAACTAAAAAGTTATAAATCCAAATTAAAACAATTCCAAATACAACGGTTGGCCATTGGTGTTTTAGCAAAATTGGAAAGTAGCGTCCAAATGAGTCATTAAGCATAACTGCATAGGCAACATTTCCTGTAATTGCTTCAATCCAGTAACCCCAGGCTGAATTAAAACCAACATATTTACCAAATCCAGCTCGTGCATAGGAATAAATACCAATACTCAAATCTGGTCTTTCTTCAGCAAGAATTTTAAAAGTAAAGGCAAGTCCAAACATCCCAATACCGGTTAAAACCCAAGCTATGAGAACAGTACCAAGAGAGGATGAAGCGGCCATATTTTGAGGAATATCAAAAATTCCGCCACCAATCATAGCGCCGACTACCATAGCTATTAGACCAAAGAGACCAATTTTATGACTTTTAGCTTTAGTCATTTTGAGATCTTCTTTCTTTTAATTAAACTAATAGCTTATTTAACACGTGCTATTTCTTCGCGAACTTTAATGTTTGAACTACCTAAACCAGGTTCTTGATCATGTAAATTAAATTCAACCTTTGTTTCTGGTCTAAATAAAAGAACGTGAGTTGAACCGCCAAAATGGAACATCCCTAGTTGATCACCTTTATTAACATGTTGGCCAACTCTAACAGTAATTTCATCACTTGATACTTCAGACATACCAACAGCTACAAAACACATTAAACCAATCTTAGGGTTATCAGCTTTAATGAAGATAACAGCACGAGTGGCAGTAGCAGTTAAAAAGGCCTGAGAGTCGTTTGCTGCAACTGGGTCAGCACCACGTTCATTTGCAAAACCTTGGTATAGACTTTCAGAGTAATATGATCCTGGTAAATTATAAGCTTTTACGATAGTACCACTAACTGGACTGTTCCATCTGTGGTAACTTAAGGCACTTAAGAAGGCTTGATATAAAGTTCCGCCTTCAAATTTTGATGTCCAAGGATCGTTGTGTAATAGATCCATTAGAGAATAAGGTTGTCCTTTAATCCAGAATTTTGCTTTCATTGGTAAATCATGTGCAATTCTAAAGGGAGCAGATTCACAGGCATTAGCAATAGAATCAGGATCATCAGGATCTTGAACAGGACGAATACCAGGATTAAATAAACGAGTAAAGAAGTTGTCCCAAGAGGTAAAACCTAAATGCTTTTCACGATCTTCAGAAGCACATTTGAAAATAGTCGTAAATTTGTCACCATCAGCTACTTTGGCCATTTCATTTAATGCATAGTCGCTTAACCAACCATTTTTAGATGTGTTAAGAACATATGTTGAGTCGGGCGTTTGTAGAAATTTACCCCAATAATTCAAAATATCTCTAAGCTTTTCATTGATTTTTGGATTCATAAAGAATACATAACCCGCTTTAGTAGCCATAGGATAGTCTAAAATTGCATTAATTGGTGTACCGACTAATCCAGTTGTGTTGAATTCCGGAGCTCTTTGAATAATTCGGTTGAGCATTAATAACATTTGTTTATAATTTCGAACTTGTGGAGTTCCCATTGGAGTATCAACATACTTTTCAGGAATTTCATCAAACATCATCTGCGTAACATTGTATAAATACCGATCAGATTCAATTAAATTCTTTAAAGCTTGAACTGGAGGAAGTAATTTTTGATTTTCTTCACTTTCCGCTTCTTTTAAAACCTTTTTTAGCCATTTATTGTAGAATTCTTGATCACTGGGTAACCATTGACCTACATTGTATTGAATATTCTTTTTCATAATTTCTACCTCAATATTTATGAAAAACAGTTAATAATATTTAAAAGTGCACTTTCATGTTAAAAATAACACTAAGAAGAGAAACAGACCAAATATCTAGTACTTTTATTCCAATATCATATATAAGTAATAATAAAAAACAGCTGACTTTTACATCAGCTGTTTTTGCATACATTTAATTTGAAAATATAACTTTAATCTTTAGCCGCATCACCTACTATACTTTCTTTTGATTTACTGTTTTCTTCACTACCATTTTCAGCTTTAAGAGCTTGTCTATCTAAAGCTTTGAAGAATGGCCAATAACAAACAACAGCAAAAGCTAAACAAATTGCTTGCCAAACAACTGCTTTCCAATCACCACCGGTAATTAAGAAACCGTTTAGGAAAATAGGAGTAGTCCAAGGAACACTAGCAATAACCATATGAATAACGCCAAACTTAATTAAGAAGTATGAAATTCCTTGTAGAATCATTGGAACTAAGATAAATGGAATAGATAACATTGGGTTCAAAACAACTGGCATACCAAACATAATTGGTTCAGAAATTTGGAAGATACACGGAACAAAACCCAAATGTGCTAGTTGCTTATAACGTTTACTTTTTGCAAACATCATACAAATAACTAAGCCTAGAATTGCACCGGTACCACCCATATTCATACCAAAGTTTAAAAATCCATCGGCAGTAATATGAGTAGCTGCAGCACCGTTCATAGCTTTATGCATATTGTCCATTAAAAAGGCACCGTAAACAGGACCAGAAATAGCACCAACAGTGTTGTTTCCGTGAATACCAATTGTCCAAGCAAATAAAGTAAAGAATAGTAAAATTTCCATTCCCCAGAAGCTGCCCAAACCAGCAGTAAGTGGTGAAAAGATCCAAGTAATAAAGGCATTAATGTCTAGGTGGAGTAAACATCTTAAAACCCATGCTAAGCCTAGGATAACAATTGCAGGAATTAAAGAAACAAAGGAACTAGCAACTGCTGGTGGAACAGAATCGGGAAGTTTAATTACAATTTTATGTTTGATGAAGAAATCATAGATTGTTCCAGACAGTAGAGCAATTACAATTGCCGTAAACATACTAGTGGAACCCAAATTTGCAGGATCTAGGACCATTTTGTCGTTTAATTCACAAATAATAAAAGCAATTGCGCCAATAACTGAAGCAGATAACTTATCAATTTTATTTTCACGAGCTAATGTATAAGAAATACCAATTGCCACGATTAACCCGATCATACCAGTAGTCATATTAATTGGTGCATTTAAGATTGGGAGATAGGGCTTAATAATATTGTTCCAGCCAGTGATAGGGAGATTGGCGATAATCATAAAGATTGAGCCAAAAATGGTAAATGGTACAGAAATAATCATCCCGTCTCTAAGAACAATCATATATTTGTTATTACCAAATTTTCCTAGAGCTGGCAGAACTTTTGACCTGACAAGAGTCATAAACTTACTGTTTTGCATGAGTGAGACCTCCAAAATAATAATCACTAATCATTTAAGTAAGTAAAGTTAATTAACTAACCATCTAAAATGTAAGCCCTTTCTATAAAAATGTCAAGAAATATTACTGAAATTATAAAAAAACGCTTATGTCTAAGGAATTAGACGTAAGCGTTTTGTACCTAAATGGAAGACTTGTCTCATTAAAAAGGAATAGCTTCCAAGTAAAGGTGCAAAGGTAGATTGCCGCGATATTTCTAGTTTTGTACCGGTATTTTGCAAAATTGGTAAATTATTTCGCAATTGGATTAATAAGAGTGGAAGATTTTCAATTAAGGTTGAATCAAGAAAGATAATTTGAGGAGCATAGCTAGCAATTAAATTATTAAGAACTAGAGAAAGGCCTTGGATAAATTGTTCTATAGAAGCTACTACTCTCGGATTCCCTTGAACATATAATTTTGACAGTTGCTGTAAAGAAAGATTGCTTAATCCTTTATCTTTATATACTTCTTTTAGAATTGCATCTTGAGAACAATATTTAATTGGATTAATTTGGACTATTTTATCATCAGTTGATAGTAAAAATTTCATATCTGCAATATTGCCAGCAGCTGCTTGATTACCAAGGTAGAGGTTTTCGTCAATTATAATACCTGCATCAATGGTTTCGTTAATTGTGAGTGAAATCAAATTCTTAATTTCATTATTTGAAGAAAAATCTCTTTGAAAAATTGCTGCTGCATTAGCGCTATTTAATAGAATGACAGGAACCTCAAAGTTTTTTTCTAAAACTTTAGGTAGATCAATATCTTTAAGAATTGGTTTTTGAGAAATATTATTGAAAACTCGATGATGAACGGCAAGCGAGATGCCAAGAAGACTATGAACTGTACTCTTTAAAGCAAAATTATTTATCTTTTTGTTAATTATCTGATAAATCTGCTCATCACTTTTATCAATAGTTGATATTTCTTCAAATCGTGCGATTTGTCCGTTGGCCCATGTAGACATAATATTTATATAATTTTTGCCAATTTCAATATTAATAAAGTAGCCAAAACTTTTATTAAATTCAATTAATTTAGGTTTGCGGCCGCCGTTTTTGGTACTTTCTCCTTCACCAATTTCTACAACATATTGCTGTGATAGGAGATCCTCAAGAATACTTGAAATAGTTACTTTATTGATTGAAAGATCACGAGATATTTTACTTCTCGATATTGGTCCATAATTGATGACATGTCTGATGACAGAGCGTTCATTATTTAAGCGCATTGTATGTTTATTGATGAACATAGTCCCAGCTCCTTTATAGATATATTTATTATTATACAAGTTTTATTATATGAAAGTGTTTACATTATTTAATAATTAGTTTATGCTTTACTTGTAACGTAAGTAAAGATAATTAACTAACTCAAAAAGGAGAATGCATCATGGCAATCTTAACAATGGATATTGGTCAAAAGTTTATTCGCTATGGTTTCTTTGATGACAAAGGAAATCTTACCGAGAAAGGCCAATATCAGGTTCCAAGACAATCAGCTGAAGATTTTTATAAATCAATTGCTGATTTGGTAGATGAAAGTGACATGGAAATTAAGGCAATTAGTATTAGTTTTCCTGGTTTTATCAATGTAAAAGATAAAGTTGCTATTCGTGCAGGTTCCTTAAGATTTTTAGATGGACATAATATTAGTAAAGATTTACATCAATATATTAATAAAGAGATTGAAATTTTTATCGAAAATAATACAAATTGCGCTGCAATTGCTGAAAAATTAAACGGAAATGCACAAGATGTTGAGGATTTTGTAGTAATTACATTAGGACATGGCGTAGGCGGGGCAATCTTTGTTAACAATAAGCTACTGAGAGGATCTGGTTATTCTGCTGGGGAGTTTGGAATGATGATTACCGACTATTCGGCGCGGCAATTTATGACAGCTCACGAGCTAGCCTCGACTTCTGCCTTAATAAATGATTACGCAACTATGCGAGGAATTCCTAGTGAATTAATCGAAGAGTATCAAATTATGGCTGAACTTGATAATCCTAAAGTTCGAGAAGTGATTGAAAAATGGGCAACTTATGTTGCGATATGTATTTTTAATTTAGCTTGTACTTTGAATCCGCAACGATTTTTGATTGGTGGAGCATTAAGTCAAAATAATGAATTAATTCCGCTTATTAAAAACAGACTGATGCAGATACCAAATTGGTTAGACTTTGATACAGAAATTCAATCCTGTCGTTTTTATAATGATGCAAGTTTATATGGAGCCTACTGGGCATATATAGGAAGTAAGAAAAATGTATCATAAACAATTAGACGAATTTCCTACAGATTTTTTGTGGGGAGCAAGTTCTGCAGCTTATCAAATCGAAGGTGGAGCTAAAGAAGATGGCAAAGGATTATCCATTTGGGATAAATATGCACACCAAGCGGGTAATACCTTTAAAGGAACCAACGGGGATGTTGCAGTTGATCACTATCATCGTTATAAAGAAGACGTTGAATTAATGGCTAAGCAGGGATTAAAAGCATATCGTTTTTCTGTTTCTTGGAGTAGAATTTTGCCAGCTGGTGAAGGTAAAGTTAACCAAGCGGGAATAAATTTTTATCGTGATTTAATTAATGAGTTACGTAAAAATAAGATAGAACCAATTCTTACAATCTACCATTGGGATTTACCGTTAGCACTCCAAGAAAAATACGGTGGATGGGAATCTAGAAAGACAATTGAAGCATTTGTTAATTATGCAAAAATTCTCTTTTCAGAATTTGGAGAGAAAGTTAAGTATTGGATAACTATAAATGAACAAAATGTATTCACGTCAATGGGCTATCGATGGGGAACACACCCACCGAAGAAACAGAATATCAAGACAATGTTTCAAGCAAATCACTATATTAATTTAGCGAATGCACTAGCAATTACTGAATTTCATAAGATGGTTCCAGCTGGAAAAATTGGACCAAGTTTTGGTTATGGTCCAGTTTATCCCAAAACTAATAGTCCCGAAGATGTCTTAGCGGCCTTAAATGCTGATGATTTTAATAATAACTGGTGGTTAGATGTTTATTGTCGTGGAAAGTATCCATTCTTTATAAAAAAACAACTAGAAAATTTGAATTTAATGCCTGAGATCACTAAAAAAGATAAGGCTATCTTAGAGAATGATGCGGCACATCCTGACTTTTTAGGTATAAATTACTATCATGGAGGAACGGTTCAAGAGAATCGATTGCAAAAGCCGGTAATTAAGGATAAAGAAAAACAATTTAATAAGGTAGACCCATATTTGATGCAACCTAAAGGGGATCAAGCTAAAAATCCTGAAGTTCCAATGTTTAATAGTGTAGAAAATGATTATGTTAATAAAACAAATTGGGGATGGGAAATTGATCCAACCGGTTTGCGGATTGCTCTAAGACGAGTATATGAAAAATATCAACTACCGATCATGATCACCGAAAATGGACTCGGTGCAAAAGATATTGTTGAGAATGGAAAAATTAATGACCAATACCGAATTGATTACTTAGCAGATCATGTTTTGGCAATGAAAGAAGCAATTAGTGATGGAGTTGATTTAATTGGGTATTGTGCCTGGTCATTTACTGACTTACTTAGTTGGTTAAATGGATATTCAAAGCGTTACGGCTTTGTATATATTGACCAAAATGATGAACAAAAAGGTACTTTAAAGAGAATACCGAAAAAGAGTTATACCTGGTACAAGAATATTATAGCGACTAATGGAAATGATCTTAGCTTGTTGAAGCATGGAGAACAAAAATGAAATATTTGAATGGAAATTGGCTAGTTAAAGATGGTTTTTCAATTGATTATGCGCAAAGCATATATGATAGCAGGATTGAAAATAATCAATTAATCCTTTGGGTCCCATTTAAAGAAATAACAGACCCGGGAATGACTTTAGACGATGGAATGATAACTTTAGAAGTTTCATCTCCAAGAGAAAATATTATTGACACCAAAATTATTAATTATCGTGGGCATGTAGATCATGGCCCTAACTTCAAATTAAACTATGATAAAAATATTTCCTCGGAAATAATAGAAACAGACGACAAATTTGTCATTAGATCTGGCAAAACAAGATTAGAAATATCTAAGGGGAGTCAAATTCTTTTTAAATATTATTATGAAAATGAATTGAAAACTGAAATCGCTCCTCGCTCAATAGCTAGAATTTTTGATCCGGATAAAAATGTTCATATGTCGAATTCTTTTGTGCTTGAACCAGGTGAAAAAATTTATGGTTTAGGCGAGCGTTTCTCTAATTTTGTTAAAAATGGTCAAGAGATAGAAATGTGGAATGCTGATGGTGGTACTGAGACTATGCAGTCGTATAAGAACATTCCCCTCTATCTTTCTAATCGACAGTACGGAGTTTTTGTTGACTCAAGTGAAAAAGTTTCTTATGAAATTGCCTCTCAGCAAGTAGACCGAGTTGAATTTTCTGTTCCTGACCAAATTTTGTCTTACTATTTTATTGGTGGAAACAATAATAAAGAAGTATTAGATCACTATACTGCTTTAACTGGTCGACCGCCTTTGCTTCCAGCTTGGAGCTATGGACTTTGGTTAACAACTTCATTTACAACTAAGTATGATGAAAAAACAGTTATGAGTTTTATTGATGGGATGATTGAAAGAAAAATCCCACTATCTGTTTTTCATTTTGATTGTTGCTGGATGAAACCAACAGAATGGTGCAACTTTGAATGGGATCCTGATGTTTTCCCAGATCCAGCGGGCTTACTTAAAAAGATTCATGCACGTGGTATTAAAGTGTGTGTTTGGATTAATCCATATATCGCTCAAAAATCCCGTTTATTTAAAGAAGGGATAGAAAATGGCTACTTTATTAAGCGGACAAATGGAGATGTTTGGCAATGGGACAAGTGGCAAGCAGGAATGGCGATTGTCGACTTTACAAATCCAAAAGCAGTCAAATGGTATCAAGGATACTTAAAGAAACTACTTAGACAAGGTGTGGATGTCTTCAAAACTGATTTTGGAGAACGAATTCCAAGTAGTGATGTGAAGTTTTTTGATGGCTCTGATCCTAAGAAAATGCACAATTATTACACGCTTCTGTATAACAAAGTCGTAACTGAAGCGATTGCCGAAATAAAAGGTAAAAAAGAGGCACTAGTTTTTGCAAGATCAGCTACTGTAGGAAGCCAATGTTATCCAGTTCACTGGGGTGGAGACTCGTCCTCCAATTATCCTTCGATGGCTGAAACGTTACGGAGTGGCTTATCGTTTGGAATGAGTGGGTTTGGATATTGGTCTCATGATATTTCAGGCTTTGAAGCTAGCGCTACACCAGATCTGTATCGTCGCTGGACACAATTTGGATTATTAAGTTCACATTCACGCTATCATGGATCAACTACTTATAAAGTTCCTTGGCTATACGGAGAAAAATCAGTTGAAAATACAAGGAAATTTACGCATCTAAAGCTAAAATTATTGCCATATCTAATGGCTATGTCTAATGAAGCTCATTATCATGGTGTTCCAATTTTAAGATCGATGGTTTTAGAATTTCCTGAGGATCCGGGCTGTGAGGACTTAGATATGCAGTATATGTTAGGTGATAATTTATTAGTTGCTCCGATTTTTAATGAACAAGGAATCGCTACTTTCTATGTTCCTGAGTCTGATGGTAAATGGATTAATATTTTAAATAATAAGAGTTATGAGGGTGGAAAATGGTATAGGGAAAAATTTGATGATTTTACTTTGCCACTTTTAGCTCGCCCAAACTCAATTATTGTTACTGGTAAGCATAATGATAAGACGATGTACGATTTTACAGATGAGCCAATTGTTAATATTTATGAATTAAAGGATAGAAAAATTTCTACCACAATTACTGATAGCTATGGTGAAAAAATTGGAACTATTAGTGTAGAAAAGAAAAACGGCAAGATTATTGCCGATAGTGATGTAGTAAAAGAGTTTACTTTGAGAATTTATGATGCAGATAAAAAAGTAAAAGAACTGAATACAAAAAATGGACGAATTGAAGTTTAAAAAAGCGATATGATTATTTTAAAGGAGAGCTACGTTTTCTGAATTACAGAATAGAAAGAAACAAGGAATAGAATCATGAAGCGCATCTTAGATATTAACCAATTTTTACATGGTGGCGATTATAATCCAGAACAATGGTGGGATGAGCCCGATGTAATTAATCAAGATTTTGCTCTCTTTAAGCAGGCTAAAATTAATACCGTGACTGTTGGGATTTTTTCGTGGGCCAAATTAGAACCGCAAGAAGGAAATTATGATTTTTCGTGGTTAGATGAAATTTTTGATCGAGTAGAGGAAATGAAGGGTCATGTAATTTTAGCTACGCCAAGTGGAGCACGACCAGCGTGGCTTGCTCAAAAGTATCCAGAAGTCCTTAGAACAGATAACCGGGGAAATAAACGCGGTTTTGGCGGACGACATAATCATTGTTTAACTTCACCTATTTATCGAAAAAAAGTTTATGAGATTAACACAAAACTAGCAAAACATTTTGGTCAAAGGAAAAGTTTGGTGCTTTGGCATATTTCTAATGAATATTCAGGTGAATGCTACTGCGATTTATGTAAAGATGCTTTTAGAAAATGGCTGAAAAATAAGTATGGCGATCTAGCTACTTTAAATCATGCCTGGTGGAACACTTTTTGGAGTCATACTTATAATGACTGGGGTCAAGTTAATCCGCCTAGTCCTTTAAGTGAAATGGGTAATAAAGGGATGAACTTAGACTGGAAGAGATTTATTACTGACCAGACAATTTCATTTATTGATAATGAAACAGCACCCTTAAAAAAGATCACTCCTAATATTCCTGTAACTACGAATATGATGGCTGGAAATCCGTTGATGGATCCATTTGCTGGTTTTGATTATCAAAAGGTAGCGCGTCATTTGGATTTTATCTCTTGGGATTCTTATCCTGCTTGGGGTAACGACAGTCAAAGTACTGAAGAACTCGGACGAAATGTTGGATTAATTCATGATTTCTTTAGAAGTTTGAAGCATCAGAACTTTTTAGTAATGGAAAATACTCCATCACGTGTTAATTGGCATAACTTTGATCGTGCGAAAAGACCTGGAATGCATGAATTGGCTAGTCTGCAAGATGTTGCGCATGGTAGCCAAGGCGTATTGTATTTCCAACTTAGAGCTTCACGAGGATCATCAGAAATGTTTCATGGGGCTGTAATTGAGCATCGTCATCCTGAAAAAACGCGTGCATTTAAAGACGTAACTAAGGTTGGTAAAGACTTAGAAAAAATTAGTCCAATTGTAGCAACAAATTATGCAAAAGCAAAAGTCGCAATTGTCTTTAGCTACGATAGTTACTGGGCACTGCAAGATGCGGAAAGTTATAGTGAGAATAAAAAGATTTGGCAAACAATTCAAAAGCATTATCGATATTTTTATGACCATGATATTCCCGTTGATTTTGTTAGTCCTGAAGATGAGTTTTCACAATATGACTTATTGATTGATCCAATGCACTTTTTAATGAGTAAGTCTTATTTAGAAAAAATAGATAACTATGTTAAGAATGGTGGTAAGATAGTCGGCACTTATATTAGCGGAGTTGTTGATGAAAATGATCTTGCCTATATGAATGAATGGCCAAAAGAACTACAAGAAATTTACGGACTTGAGCCTCTTGAAATTGATGTTTTATATCCTGGGCAATCGAATTTAATTAATTTTGAAGGAAAAGAATATCCAGTGCACGATTATTGTGAAACGTTAATTAATTGCACGGGAAAAGTTCTGGCTACATACAGTACAGATTTTTATCGAAATACACCTGCTATTGTTGAGCATTCCCACGGAGCTGGCAAAGGCTATTACCTTGCTTGTCGTACTGATTATTCTTTCTTAGAAAAGTTTTATGAAAAAATAGCTAGTGAATTAGTTCCTGAAATTCCAATTACAAAATTTAACGGTAGAGTTTCAATTCAAATACGTGAAAATAAATCAGAAAAATATTGGTTTGTTCAGAATTTTTCTGATAAAGAAGGAAAAATTGAATTGAGTTGTGAATTAGTTAATTTACTTGAAGATGTGAAAGATAAGGGAACTATTAGCTTAAAGCCATTTGAAAGT
>DBFNNF010000009.1:0-4771 GCA_048407585.1 Lactobacillus johnsonii
AATCAGAAAAATAAAATTCCATCGTACTCAAGTTATTGCTTTTTGCTAAGAACTCATTAAGCAATAATTGCATTTCATCTTTGGTAGCAAATTTTTCTGATAAACGTTCAATAAACTCATCATAAATAATTCTTAAGTCATGAATTTTATAACTGGTCTCTTCATTTAATTTCTTTTCATCAATATTGTCTAACTCAATATTACCGGCTCGTACAGATAAAATAGCCTCATACATTTGTATTAAGGCACCGGATGTAACTTGAGTTTGATTCTGAAATAGTTTTAATTCATCTTGATGATCTTTAACAATTTGCTCTAGTAGCATGACACTAGCGGCATCATCTAGAATTTGTGGTAGTTTAATTGCCTCATCTCTCAAGAAATACCAAGCTAGCCGTGAAAAAGAAAGGATGTGCAATTTATTTACTGCAACTTGTTTTTTATTTGTTAAAACAGAGAGCTTGCTAAGTGCGCGTACTTCTGTGGTAAACTTAATATGGTTTGGCACGATAATAAAAACATCGTGTCTTTTATCTTGGTAGTATGACTTAACAGCTTGATCAATTATTTCATTTTGCAAGTTGTCTACTTGTCTACCAGTAATTACATTAATCATAAGTCTCTAGTCTCCTTAGCAAATATTTTAGCATATGAGACAAGGCAATTAGACTTAATGAAATTTATAATATAGGAAAGATAATTGTGAATAAAAAAATAGAAGTCAAAGCACATGGAAAAGTGATTCTTATTGGTGAGCATTCTGTAGTTTATGGCTATGATGCCCTCGCTCTTCCAATCCAGGCCTTAAATATCACCACAACTGTTGAAGAAACTGATGGTCCTACTTGGATGGATACAACTCATTATCATGGTGCTTTTTTTGATGCGCCGGATGAATACGATGGTATTAAATATATTGTGAAAACTTTACTTGAAAGAGTAAAGAACGCTCCTAATCTAGAAATTACTTATACTGGTGAAATTCCTATGGAACGGGGTTTTGGATCAAGTGCTGTTGTAGCTTTAGGAACTACCAAGGCTGTTTCACAATTTTTAGGATTAACTCTTTCTGAAGCTGAGATCATGGAAATCACTAATCATGCAGAAATGATTAATCATGGAAAAGCTTCCGGCCTTGACGCTGCTACCGTAAATTCCGATTACTTAGTTTTCTTCAATAAACAAGACGGACCAAAACAGCTTTCTCAAAAATTAGGCGCTACCTTATTAATTATGGATACGGGTGAACTTGGAAATACCAAAGTTGCAGTTCAATCAGTTAAAAAGCAAATGGATGAAAGTGATCTTAAAAAGAAACAAATTGCACGGCTTGGAGAATTAGCTACCGCAACACGACAGAATTGGTTTAACCAAAATGCAGAAGAGATCGGAAAGATTTTTAATGAAGCCGAAGCCATCCTTGCCTCCTTTAAGCTTTCAACTGAAAGAATCGATAATATTTGTAAAATTGCCAATGAAAATGGCGCTTTAGGAGCTAAATTATCTGGTGGTGGCTTAGGTGGCATTGTAATTGCACTATGTCCTAATCAAGAAGTTGCTAAAAAAATTGCCGAAAAAGCTAAAGCTAATTTTGATAATGACTGGATTGAGGAAATTTAATGAAGAAAACTGCTCGTGCCCACACTAATATCGCCTTAATTAAATATTGGGGAAAAGCTGACCAAGCTTTAAAGACACCGTTAATGTCTAGTCTTTCAATGACATTAGATGCTTTTTATACTGATACTACATTTGAACATGATTCCTCATTAACTGAAGATACCTTTATTTTAAATGATCAAAAACAATCAGTAGAAGACAGCAAGCGAGTTTTTAATTATATTCATTTATTACAAGAAAAGTTTGGCGTGACTGACCACTTTACAATTCGGTCTACAAACCATGTTCCTACTTCTGCTGGTCTTGCTTCCTCAGCATCAGCTTTTGCGGCTCTTGCAACAAGTTTTGCTGCAAGCTATGGATTAGATCTTTCTAAAAAGGAGCTTTCAAGACTTGCACGGCTTGGGTCTGGGTCAGCTACTAGATCAGTTTACGGCGGCTTTGTTGAATGGAAAAAAGGATTTGATGATGAGAGCTCCTATGCAGTTCCAATTGATGAAAATCCTGATCTTGATCTTTCTCTACTAGCAATCGAAGTTAATACAAAGCAGAAAAAAATTTCTTCAACAAAAGGAATGAAGTTAGCCCAAACCTCTCCTTTTTATCAACCTTGGTTAGCTAGAAACGAAGAAGAAATTGCTGAAATTAAACAAGCTATCCAAAATAATGACTTTACTAGAATTGGTGAACTTAGTGAACTAAGTGCCAACGAGATGCACGCTTGCAATTTAACTGCTAAAGAACCCTTTACTTATTTTGAACCGGAAACAATTAAAATTATTAAATTAGTTGAAGATTTAAGAAAAAATGGCATCGAATGTTACTATACAATTGATGCTGGTCCAAACGTAAAAATTCTCTGCACCTTAAGAAATAGAAAAGATATTATTTCAGCTGTTCAGAAAACCTTGACTAATGTTAAAATAGTCGTTGCGAGTTTCGGCCCAGGCGTTACTCTGCTTTAGTAATTTGAAAATAAAAAGATTAGAGGAATATTCGTTGATTACAGAACAAGCACCAGGAAAGTTGTATATTGCGGGAGAGTATGCAGTTCTTGAGCAAAACTGCCCTGCCATTTTAGTTGCAGTAAATGAATTTGTACGTGTTTCAATTGCAAAGAGTACAGGTACAAGTGGGTTAATTCATTCTAAACAGTATTCTCAAGATTCAATTCACTGGATCCGTAAAGGTAACCAAATGGTTATTGATAATCGTGATAATCCGTTTGAATACATTTTATCTGCTATTAACTTTACAGAACGTTTTTGTCTTGAACAAAAAGTTTCAATGTCTTTATATGACCTACATGTTAATTCAGATCTTGATTCAGCCGACGGTAAAAAATACGGTCTTGGCTCTTCAGCGGCTGTAACAGTTGCTACGGTGAAGGCTATTCTTAATTTCTATGGATTACACTGTACAAAAGATCTTATTTTTAAACTTTCTGCTATTTCTCACTATAGCGTTCAAGGTAATGGTTCTGCTGGTGATATTGCAGCAAGTGTTTACGGTGGTTGGCTTGCTTATCAAACTTTTGATAAAGCATGGCTTAAGAAAGAATTAGCTACTAAATCTCTTAGCGAAGTTTTAAATGAAGCTTGGCCTGGTCTTAAGGTTCAATTATTAACTCCTCCAGAAGGACTAAAATTGGTAATTGGTTGGAGTCAAAAGCCTGCTTCAACTTCTCAATTAGTTGATAAAACTAATGCAAAGAAAAAGTTTATTAAGACTCAATATGACACTTTTTTAGATGAATCACGGAAATGTGTTCTTGATATGATTAAGGGCTTTAATGAAAAAAATATTTCTTTAATTCAAAAACAAATTCGTTTAAATCGTCAGTTATTAAAAGACTTTGCTTCTCTTAACCATATTGCTATCGAAATCCCACGTTTAACTAAATTAATTAATATTGCCGAACAATTTAATGGCGCTGCTAAGACTTCTGGTGCAGGAAATGGCGATTGTGGTATTGTGATTGCAGATGAAAAAACTGATATCGAAGAAATGAAAAATAATTGGCGTAAAAATGGAATTATGCCATTGAACTTTCTAGTTCACTCAATTGCTTAGTGGGAAAAATTATGTCACAAAGATCTCAAAGAAAAGAAGAACATCTAGCATTAGCTAAGATGTTTTTTAATAGTAATAAAGATAATGATTTTAATCATGTTCATTTAATCCGCCCTGCTCTTCCAGAAAGTGCAGTAAGTAGAGATAGTATTTCAACTGAAATGTTTGGTCATACTATCAGTG
The DNA here is from genome assembly GCA_048407585.1 of Lactobacillus johnsonii. GTDB lineage: Bacteria > Bacillota > Bacilli > Lactobacillales > Lactobacillaceae > Lactobacillus > Lactobacillus johnsonii_C. The sequence continues at coordinate 3,877 of DBFNNF010000009.1, forward strand.
CTCCCTTCTTTATTAATGCAATGACTGGCGGCTCTGATACTTCCTATACCATCAATCAACGTTTAGCTAAAGCGGCTGCTGCAGAAAATATTCCGATGGCTTTAGGATCCGCTAGCATTCTTGAAAAAGAAATTGATCAAATAAAGAGCTTTGAAGTTGCACGTCAAGAAAATCCTGATGGACTAATTTTTGCAAATGTTAATCCAACTACTGATCCAAAAGTAGCTCAAAAGATTGTTGACGCTTTAGATGCAAATGCATTACAGATTCACCTTAATAGTGTTCAAGAAGCTGTAATGCCTGAAGGCGATCGAGATTTTCATTGGATAGATAATCTAAAAGAAATTAGAGATACAGTTGATGTTCCAATTATTATTAAAGAAGTTGGAATGGGAATTGATCCTGAATCTCTTCGTACCCTTTTAATCAATGACTTTTCAATTATCGATTTAGGTGGAAGTGGCGGAACTAATTTTGCGCAAATTGAAAATGAAAGACGAAAGACTCAAAAATTAAACTTTTTAGAAGATATTGGTCTTTCTACTGTTAAAACGCTGCTTGCAGCACGCACTATCCCTGTTAATAAAACTATTATTGCAGCTGGTGGCATTACAAATGCACTGGACATTTTTAAGTCTTTAGTTTTAGGTGCACAGTATGTTGGTATTGCAAACTATTTCTTGCAGTATGCTAGCCAAGATTCCGAGACTTTGATTGCTGCTATTCAAAACTTAAAATATGAATTGAAACTTTTAACTGCTCTATTTGGTTTAGATCATATTTCTAAAGCCGATGAAGTTAGATATTATTTGGATACTGATCTTTACAATTTCACTCGACAACTCTATAATTAGTGCTATTTCGTTGGATGGCTGCTATAAGCAGCCATCCTTTT
>DBFNNF010000010.1:0-1079 GCA_048407585.1 Lactobacillus johnsonii
CTACTAAGTACCTTCAACAATTACGTTTATTGGATCGAATTACAGGAAATACCTTTACTGATGACTCGAGAATACTTTTGGCATATTTTATGCAATGGGAAATTGAACGTATTAAAATATCTAATTTATCAATACAAATCACTTTAAATAGAACAAGTTCTAGCGATTCTTCTCTTATCTATATTTGGGCACAGAGTTTTTTTAATGACGAAGATATACATAATTCATACGAAACCCAATTTTTAGCCGAAATTGTTACCACTCAAAGTTTTCAACAAATTAATACCAAAGATCCTCTCTTAAATCGATTAATTCCTGTTACCCAACAAATAATTGATGAATTCACTAATCTTACTAATATAGAGCTTCCAAAAGAAATCGGAGAGCATAATCTCAAATACATGTTAGCTAGCCATTTAGTTTCAACATATTACAGAGCTAAATACCATATTTCTTATCGCAATCCATTATTAAATCAAATAAAATCTTCGTATCGTGCAACTTTTGAGATTACTAAGGCTGCTCTAAGTCCTTTAAAAGACATTACTGGGATTCAATTAAGTGATGATGAAATTGCCTTGATTACGATTTATTTTAGCGGGGCATTAAGAAGTCTACAGATTGGTCAGTCTAAGCAAAAAAGCCAAATTGCTGTCGTATGTTCTAGCGGAATAGGTACTTCTAGATTATTATTAATGCAGCTTACTCAACGTTATCCTACACTAAACTTTATTGGTCCACTTAATATGATAGAATTCGAAAATTTATCTAAAACAAATATCCAGTTAGTTCTATCCACAACCAAGCTCTCTTCCCCATCCAATAATTTTCCTCCTATTATTCAAATTCCCCCTCTACCTAATACAGCAGACTGGTTAAATTTAGATTCATATTTACGAAAAAATCAATTAATTAAATCATCAAATAACTCTATTAATATCGTTACAATTATGGATATTATCTCTAATTACGCCAGAATTGTAGAGCCTAAAAATCTAGAAAATGCCTTAAATTCTTATATTTATAAATCTTCAAGTAATCAAAATCATTCCCTTAACTCTTACTTTTCTGATTGGCAA
>DBFNNF010000011.1:0-1570 GCA_048407585.1 Lactobacillus johnsonii
GTATCTGTCAAGTTTTCATAGGTAGCCTTTAAATATACAGTTTTAGTGGGTTAGTGCCTTAAAAAGTTGTCCTATTGGTCTACTTGTGGCCGTATTAATCGGAATTATTCCTTGTACTACTCCAATTGACGGCTTTGTCGGTGCCTTTCTTAGAAACTCTCCAGTTCGAATATGCATTTCCTGTAATAGGCTGGTTTGAGCCACTCGAGGAAGAACTGTTAATTGTTCTAGGATTGTATTTAAACTAGCTTGCAGTTCACCATTCATTCGGGCTTCAATTAAACCAATCATGGCTTTAGCCCCCTGCTTAGTCCATGACTTGCCCTGTTTCTTCATCCGGTAAGTAAAAGCCCGGTGAGAACTTTCGACTGAACCAATTAAATGAATATCCTTAAATCCACGCATTTGTGGTGAGAGGATATACCGCCAATTTCGCTGTAGATACTTTCTTAAACGCATTAGGTCGTCTGCTTGTTTTTCCGTTAGGTTTTGTGATTCATAAGTATCTAAAATTATTGTTAGCTCTGCTTGATCATGATGACGAACGGCTTTAATTGCTCGCATGGCTAATTCATTGTGCCGCCCTAAAGTATGTTCAATTTTCTGTAAACAATGATAGCGGTCGAGAAAGTATTCACCATGTGCACCTTGAGGAACTAGACTTAATAGCTTAGCTGGTTCGTAACCTGGGCCAGCGTCACTGGCCAAAAAGATCGTTTGACCGGCAAGCTTATAATGGCGGTCTAAATAATCACTTAGTCGTGCTTCAAGCCGTCCTTGGTGCCCAACACTGAGAAAGTCATGCCGATTAATGATTTGATTAGCTACTCGCTCATAAACCCGATAATGGTGCACAAGAGTCAGCTGACCTGCTTCTTTTTTACCTTTAATCATAAAGGCATCACCCTCAATAGTTAAATTTTTAGGCATATGGCGAGGAGTAGCTTGGTGTTCTTTTGCTTGAGTTTGTTTAGCTACCTGATTTCCTAACTCATGCACGGCGTGCATTACCGAATCGGCAGTAATTCCGCTGTCAAATACAAGGTTCAAAATGTCGGCAGTATTGCGCATTGTAGTTGTTTGGGCAATCTTAGCCATCATCATTAAGTAGTGTGGCGATAAACGACGACGTGGTTTAATTTTTAATTGTTGGTCTAAGTAAAATTCACGTTTCTTTGTCCCAGCCTGATAATACCGTCGTTGAAAAGTCACCGGGCCAAAGATAAAATTAAGCGTCCGTGGCTGTTTATTGATTACTTGATAGTTCGCTGAAGCTTGGGACTTTAAGCTTCGATCTAAGCTTTCCAAAAAGTTTTGCATGATTACTTGTCCTAACTCCAATACCCCTTTTAAAATAATCTGTTCAGCTTCAAATAAACTGCCTGATTTCACCAAATTCTGCTCGATTTCTGTTAAAATATCCATGAGGAAAGACCTGCCTTTGCTTAGTATTCGACACACTAAAGGCTACTGGTCTTTTCTTTTTTTGTAAATAAGTAAATTGGTCTACAAAAAAGATTTCCACGACCAGATGAATTATTCATCCAACCTATGAAAATCTTACACTAAC
>DBFNNF010000012.1:0-6420 GCA_048407585.1 Lactobacillus johnsonii
TACTACTGTAGCTGGCTTATTACCAGCAGTTGTTACATCGGGAGTTGTCTTCCAAGTGTATTTGGTACCTGATGGCAAGTCACTCTTGTTTGCAATACCTTCTTCTGCTGCTGGTACAACGCCAGTCTTGGTGTTTACATCCTGTCCTTCTGGCTTGTACTTATCTGCATCGGTTTCTGGACTAGTTACATGGACAGTTACCGGAACTTCAGTTGTTGAGCCATCTGGGTAAGTTACTACTACTGTAGCTGGCTTATTTCCTGTAGTTGTTACATCTGGGGTCGTTTTCCAAGTGTATTTGGTACCTGATGGTAAATCACTCTTGTTTGCAATACCTTCTGCAGCTGTTGGGACAACACCGGTCTTCGTGTTTATATCTTGTCCTTCTGGCTTATACTTGTCGGCATCGGTTTCTGGGTTTGTTACGTGGATAGTTACTGGAACCTCATCTGTTGAACCATCTGGGTAGGTTACTACTACTGTAGCTGGTTTATCACCTGCAGTAGATACATCTGGGGTTGTCTTCCAAGTGTACTTGGTACCTAATGGTAAATCACTCTTATTCTTAATTCCTTCTTCTGCTGCTGGGACAACGCCAGTCTTGGTGTTCACATCTTGTCCTTGCGGCTTATACTTGTCGGCATCGGTTTCTGGGCTTGTTACGTGGATAGTTACTGGAACCTCATCTGTTGAACCATCTGGGTAGGTTACTACTACTGGAGCTGGTTTATCACCTGCAGTAGATACATCTGGGGTTGTCTTCCAAGTGTACTTGGTACCTGATGGTAAATCACTCTTATTCTTAATACCTTCGGCTGCTGCTGGGACAACACCAGTCTTCGTGTTTACATCTTGACCTTCTGGTGTGTACTTGTCGGCATCAGTAGTTATTTTAATTGAACTTGCTGGAATATTAATGTTCAAGTAAGTTGGTTGACCATTTGCATCTTTATCAGTAAAGGTAATCTTGATAACACCATCTTGACCTTGTGCATTAGGTTTAGTTGCCCATTCCGTCTTTGCAATTTCATCAGTTGGGATATTGTTATCTACTAATTGGCTAAATTGTTTACTAGTTAAATCTGAACCAAGGACAATATTAACTGGAGCAGTTACAGCCTTAGCACCAGCACCTTTAGCATCAATGGTAAATGGTTTAGTAGTTACAACACCATTCTTTAAGCCAAGAATCTTCTTAGTTGTATCATTATTAGTAAAGTCAACATTAACACTAGTTGTGATGTCTTTACCGGATGCAGTTGCGGTAGCAACATTAGTATTTGGAATTGTGGTCCAGCTGACTTTCGATGGATCAATAGTAATTGGAGTTGCTGTAGTTGAAAGTTTACCATCTATTAATTCATAGCCTTCTGCAGTTACAACACCAACTGGTGAGAGAACTTGTGAATTTTCAGTAGTTTCGTGAGCATTAAGTTTAGAAGTGTCAACGCTAGTTACAACTGCACCATTATCGCCCCAAATTACTGTTTGACCAGCTTTAGTAACAATTACCGGAACAGTCGTTTCACTAGTACTAGTGTCTGGGTAAGTTACAGTTACTGGAATGTTGTAAGCACCTGGAGTTACATCTGTACCTGGTTTAACAGTTACAGTACCAGTTGATGAATTAATAGTTGCCCAATCAGGTATATTAGTACCAGTTGTAAAAGTGGTGCCAGTTGGGGCAGTAACATCCTTGCCATCTTGATTAGTAAATGATGGATCATCAGTAGCAGTTTGTCCTTGTTCAACATTCACTGGTTTATATGACGGAGTGTATTGATTACTTTCATCTAAGTTTGAACCAAACTTAACTCCAGAAGCATTCCACCAACTAAAGTGGTTAATAAAACTATTCAAAGCTTTCGAAGCAGTAGTTTCATTTCCTTCAGGAACAACTGCACCATTAGAGAAACTATTGGATCCTGGGTCTGAAGCCATCGCTGTTAAGATAACTTCATTAACACCTTTGGCTGGAGTATCGTCATTAACTGATCCATTCATATATTCAGAGCCTTCATTGTTCCAATCACCAAAATCGCGATATGAACGAAAGGCATACGCATAGTCCCCACCTTGACTAGTATTATTTAAATATTTAACATTCCAAGTTACCGGTTTGGTTTCACCAGCTGGAATTATAGTCAATGGAGTATTGTAAGCACTATCAGGTGAATTAATTACAATGTGGGTCTGGTGATATGCATAGTCTCCTGCACCTTCAGTTTTAATTAAATATCCTGGTTTATTAAGTGCAGTACGCTGTAAATTAATTAACTTCGCATTGTTGAAGTTAATGTAATTTTGACTACTCGTTCCCCACATAGTCAAAATAGCTGGCCAGCCACCCCAATATTGACTCTTAGATAGAGTATAGGAAGAAGGCAGGTAAGATGAGTAAGCTGAATCTTGCAAATTCAAACTACCATCATTTACTTCAAGATGATAAATTTCACCATCTCCACTGCTTGGTCCCATTGCAAGTAAAGGAGCATCAGAATCAGTTACGTTGGTTCTAATGATAGAAAGAACAGCATTTGGACTAATTCTTACTGTACTGTCATTAGTGTCACCATCATAGTCCAATCCGACTAAGCCAGCGGAACGGAAGCCAGTACTATTCATCTTGCTAGTAGTAATTTTTAATGAAGCTGAATCTTGCAAGTCAAGGTTACTTGCATTATTGACTCCCATTGAATCGCCAGAACCTAATTCCATGGTTACTTGAGCATTAGGCATTAAACGCAATACCCCAGAAGTTGCATTGTCAATTGTTTGATTTCCAGCACCATTAGCAAATGAAACACCTGCCATATTTGAAGTAGCTTCACTGTTAAAATCAACTCGCGCACTACTATCAACAACAACATTACCTGAAGCTAGGATATCTGCTAAGTTACTTGAACTATTATTATTTGCAGTAAATACAGTAGACCCATTACTAAAGTTAACATTGTTTGCTTGAATTAAAGCTGAACTCGTAATATTCGAATTAGTTAAATTACCTTGTAATTTATTCTCTCCCTCAAAATTAACGTTAACATTAGGATACGAGGAAGCAGTTGAATTATTAAGTAATTGGCCGGAATCTTTACTTGTTGTAACTCCATTAAAGGTCAATGTACTATCATTAGAGGTTGCACTGTTAAACCAAAATGGGCCATATCCACTAGTTGTTTGAAGATTTAGATCCTTTAAAATGACATTCCAATTGCGAGTAGGATTGCTTGCGTTTGGCTCATAGTAGGTATTACTGTCAAGATCAATATAGTTTCCTCCCATGTTTAAAGAATATTGCTTTTGACCATCAATTGTTACTGTACGAGCAATTCCATAGTTATTTATATCCTGATAGCTACCATTATTTAAATTAGCATTACTAAAATCAATATTCTTATCTAAAGTAATTGTACTTACATTTTTATTTTGTAAAGCGTTTAAGAATTGAGAATAATCATTAACTGATTCTGTTTGATTATTAGTTGCTTGAACATTTGCCTTTTGAACAATTGGCTTTACTGCATTATTTTGATTACTTGCAGTCAGATTCGTTTTTTCTGAATTTTCAGTTTGAACAGCAGCCGGTACTTTTACAGCATTAACTGCAGTATCTTGTGATTTTACAGTACTATTAACTGAAATATTGGCAGTAGTCTCTTTCTTCTCATTCGAAAGTACTTCTGCTGTTTTGTTTACTTCATTCCCATTTTTTACATTTACACTATTTGGAGTAACTGTATCGGCTTTTACGCTTTGACTGTCTACACCAATTCCAAAAAGAGTAAATCCAATTAAAACTGAAGCAGCTCCAATTGAAAATTTCCTAATTGAAAACCGCTCTTTTTTGTTCTCCATTTTACGAATTTTTTCTTGATAATTATTTCTGGATAACATTATTTGTCTCCTCCACAAATTAAGTAAACCTTTTCACCACACAATATAGAGCCTCATTTACTGATAGTCAAGAATTAAGTAACTTATCTTATTTAATAATTGATACCTTATGTTTCATACCTAATAAAGTTCTATACTTTTCCAGTCAGATAATTATAAAAGCTAAAAACAGCCCTTATTTTTATAAGGACTGTCTAAAATCGAGTGAGACAAATTCAGCAAAATTTTTATATAGAAAAAGGAACTGCTTTTACACAGTTCCTTCTCTACTATCTAGTAATACTATCTGCACGGCCTTTATAATCACCGTTTTCAGTTCCAATAATTAATTCTTCGCCTTCCTTAATGAAATCTGGTACAGTTACAACTAAACCAGTATCCATTGTTGCAGGCTTACCACCACCAGCAGCAGTTGCACCCTTGATTTCTGGTTGAGTCTCTTTAACTGTCATCTTTACGGTGGATGGTAAGTTAATTCCGATTAATTTACCTTCATCAGTAAACTTAAGGTCTACTTCAATATTTGGAATCAAGAATTTAGCTTCTGAAGCTAAATGTTCTTTAGGAATTAAATATTGTTCATAAGTATCTGTATCCATAAAAATAAAGTTAGTGTCATCATCGTAAAGATATTGTGCCTTTTTCAAGGAAACATTAACTAAGTCTACTTTTTCACTTGGACGCATTGTTTTATGTACAACTGCACCACTCATAACATCACGCAAATCCATTTGCATAACTGTATTACCCTTACCAGGTTTGTGGTGATTACTCTTTAATACTTCAATCAACTTACCATCTTGGTTAAAAATCATACCTTTTTTTAATTCAATTGCTTGCATTAACAAATACCTCTAAAATTTCTTAATATACATATCACTAATTTCATGATTACCATACTTTTTAATAATCATGTCTGCTCGTTTTTTAGTTGGTTCAATATACTCGTGTAAGTTCTTTAAGTTAACATCTCGCCAAACTTTTTTGGCAAAAATATCCGCTTGTTCACCTGGTACATGAGCCCATTGATAAAAATAATTATCCGGATTATTGCGATTAATTTCTAACATTAAATGATAGCGATCAAGATACCATCTTTCTAAGTCTTCCTCACTAGCATCGAGATAAATCACATAATCTAAGAAGTCACTTGGCGGTGCTTGGCCGTTAGGAGGAACTTCTAGTAAATTTATTCCTTCTACTACTAAGACATCGGGTTGTTCAACTGAACCAACTTCGTTAGGAACCAGATCAGAAATTTCCTGTGAGTATAGTCGATATGGTACTCTTTCTTTACCAGCTTTAACACTTGACAGAAAAGTAGAAAAGGCATCCCAATTAAATGATACTGGGAAGCCCTTTTGATCCATTAAGTTTTTAGCTTTAAGTTCTGCATTAGACATTAAAAAGCCGTCAGTAGAAACTTGAGCAATTTTTTTATCCGGTTCAAGGCGTTCAAATAACCGCGTTATTTTCTTGGCAAAGGTGGACTTACCAACAGCAACCGATCCCGTCACTCCAATTATAAAAGGAATCTTTTGCCACTGTTCTTTATAAAATGTTTGTTGAGTATGATAAACAGCATTTTTTTGACTCATGATATATTGAAGATTCTTCATCATGAAAATTTCTGCACTAAATTCATCACTTGGAGGAATTAATGCCTGCCACTTATCAGGTGTCAAGTGTAAAAATTGCTCTTGCATAAAAAGCCCGCCTTCCTTCTGCCTTGTTCCTAGTATTTTTACATTGTTCAGCCTATCATATATATTGAGAGAAAGAAAAGAAGATATCTATGAAAAAATTAATTCTTTTTGGTGATTCCCTACTTGCAGGGTATATTGATGGACACGCAACTAATATTGTAACTCAAGGACTGCAAGAAAAATTACCTAATTTTACAATTATTAATAATTCTGTACCTGGAAGTACAACTGAGGAGGCAATTGATTTTTATGATTTAAGGATTAAACCTTTCAATTACGAATTGGTTATACTTGCCTTAGGTACTAATGATGCAAACATGCAATTTGGCTTAAGCGCTGGCCGTTATGCACATAACTTGCAAGTTCTAGTAGATTTAATTGGTGTCGACAAAACAATTTTAGTGGGACCTTCCTATACTAATTGGAAAATCGCCAAAGATCAAGCATGGCCAAAAACATTACAATTTGAACTAGTAGCCGAGCAATGTCATAGCGAAAATAATATTCCATTCTTAAATTTGGCAAAAGTAATGCGTGAGACAGGTCATCCCAATGATTTACTTCAGAAGGACGGCATCCATTTAAATCAAAAAGGCAATAAATTACTAATTGAAAAGCTTGCTAAATTAGTCAAAGAGAAAGAAACAGCTGCTATATCATAAAAAAGCATCCCAATAACCAATGTCATTAAGTTAAGACATTGACGAAAATAGGGCTTTATGAACCGAATCATTTTGATTCGGTTCTTTTTCTTTTTAAAATAAAAGTGAGCAGAGTTTTTGTCCTTCTGCTCACTTTCGTCATATTATTGGTCTTTCAT
>DBFNNF010000013.1:0-3193 GCA_048407585.1 Lactobacillus johnsonii
AAAAACTAATATAATTTTTAAAAGACTTGATCAGTTCAAGTCTTTTTTTATAACAAATCTTAGTTCATAATAAATATGATACGTAAATTTAGAAAGAAGGACCTTTATGTCAAAAAAGCCCTTAATTATTAGTACAGATCCAGGTATTGACGATATTGCTGCAATGACAATCAGTCTTTTTGCAGATGAACTTGATGTTAAAATGATTGTTCCAACCTGGGGAAATGTTTCTTTAGAACATACTTTACAAAATACTCTTGATTTAGAGAAATTTTTACACACAAAAGTTCCTGTAGTCAAGGGCGCTAATCAGCCATTAGTACGTCCAGCAATTAGTGCAGCTTCTGTCCATGGTGAAACGGGAATTGCTGGCTTTGAATTTGAAAAAGCTAATGATGATTTATTAGAGCCAGGACTTGCTGCTACTAAGATGTATGAAGCAATTAAAAACAGTCCTGAAAAAGTTACTTTATTGGGAGTTGGTCCTTTAACTGACTTTGCCCTTTTATTTAAGCAATACCCTGATGTGGTAAAAAATATTGCTGAAGTTTATATTATGGGTGGAAACATTGGGCATGGAAACCATAGTCCATTTGCGGAATATAATATTGCAGGTGATCCAGAAGCAGCACAGATAGTTTTCCATTCCGGCTTGCCAGTTTATGTAGCTCCACTTGAAATTGGAGATAAGGCCCATTTAACTCAAGATCAGATGGACAAGATTAAAGAATGTGGCGAAGTTGGTAAAATGCTTTATTCGATGTTTTCTAATATTCATGAACCTGATGGAGATACTCGAATTAAGATTTATGATCCGACAGCGGTTGGAATTATGCTTCATCCTGAATTCTTTACTTTAAAGCCAGCTAATGTTGAAATTGAATTAGCTGGACGCTATACATATGGTGCTAGTGTGATGGATTTCTTAAGTGAAAAACATAATGCACAAATTGCAACCGACGTTGATACAGAGAAGTTTGCAGCTTGGTTCATTGATAGTATCAAGACTGCTAATAATGGGAGAAAATAATGACTGATTTAGTCTATCGCTCAGTAATGCGCGATATTAAACAAAAAATACTTAATAATGAATATGAAGATATGCGTTTGCCTGATGAGCGAAGCCTAAGTGACTATTATCATGTAAGTCGTTCATCGATGAAGCGCGCTTTGGGTTTGCTTGCTCAACAAGGGATAGTTTTTAAAAAAAGAGGTAGCGGAACCTTTATTAATCCGCTCTATTTGAAAAATCAGGCACTTTTTAAGTATGAGGGATCAAATTTAGGTATTACCGATTCCTTTAGTGTTCCCGGTAAGAAGCAAAGTATTGAGCTGTTAGACTATCAAGTAATTAAGGCCGACGAAGATTTGAGACAGGACTTGTTTTTAAAAGATTCAGATTTTGTTTATCAAATAAAACGACTTCGTTTACTAGATGATCAACCATTTTTAATTGAAACAGGTTTTATTCCTATTAAGATTACTCCAGAATTAAATCCGGATATTCTTAAAGGATCCCTCTTTAACTACTTAGAAGATACACAAAATAAAACTGTAACACGTTCATTCTTAACAATTACAGTTGAGCCATCAACTTTAGAAGATCAATCTAAACTGATGCTGGCACCTAATGAACCTGTAGGTGTAATGGAAGGTATTTTCTTTTTAGATGATGGAACTCCATTTGAAGTTTCAAATATGAGAATTCATTATAAATACATGAAGTACAATACTTTTGTTAACTTAAGTCAAGAATAAAAATAAGCCATTGTTTTTCTCGGGGGATAAGAGAAACAATGGCTTTTTGTATGGGACGAGTAGCTTAATCAAATTGCAAACTATCGTCAACAGGGGACAGATATACATAGTTTAAGTTAGTGTTTTTACATTGCTCACTGAGAGAATTAATTAAAATATCTTGTTCCTTAGTAATCGGAATTTGCTTAAGTACTATTTGAGATTGCAAATACATAACTAACTTATTGCTCCAAGCAGCTGCGTCATCGTGGTTTTCAGCTTTGGCTATGACTTTTAAAATTGTCTGCTCAAGCGGAAGATATGCTTTAATTTGAACTTTATTGAAACTAGTATATAAATCTTTTAATACTGTGATAATTTCATCGTGCTTTGTAATAGATTTTTCTAACATGATAAAGACCTCACTATCTTAAATAATTTAACTGATTTCTGGGCCCACTAAAATACTAGCATCTTTTATGTTTGAAAAGCTCATTTTGCATGTAAGCAGTGGTTTTTGCTAAGTGTTTATCTTGATTTAAATAACATTATACTGATTTAAATCAGTGAATTATTTCTTAAATACTGATTAATCCTTAAAATAAAGCTCTAAATACAGATAAATACGTAAAATGAAAGAGCTTTCTGATAAGATTAGACATATGAGGTGAGATAAATGCAATCACAAGTTGAAAGATTAGATTTAATTAGACAAAAATTAGATGAGAAAAAAACAATTAGTACCCGTGAAATTATGAAATTGTGTCATGTCTCTTTTGATACGGCTAGGAGGGATGTAATTAAATTAACCAGCACCGGTCAGGCGATTCGAATCCATGGCGGATTGATGAAAATTAAACAGGGAACAGTGCCAGATTATAATTCTCGTGTCCATGTTTTGTCACCTATTAAAAATAAAATAGCTAAGATGACGGCAAAGTATTTAACAGCTGATAAGTTGATATATTTGAATGCTTCGACGACTATTTCGCAATTATGTCGCTACCTTAACGGGTTAAATGCAACAGTGATGACAAATTCGATTGATAATGCGGGTGCCTTAATGATGGATAACTTGCCTAATGTCATCTTATTAGGCGGCTATTTAAATAAAGAGAATCACTATACATCTTCTTTAAATAGTTTAAAAGAAATAGATCAATATGAATTTGATATTGCCGTAATTGGGACATCATCGGTTAATAAAAATGGAGTTTTTGTAGTTAACCACTCTGATGCACAAATTGAAAGAGAAGTAGTTAATCGAACAAAAACAGTTATTTTACTGGCAGAAGAATATAAATTTAAAGAAGATAGATCTTCTCCGTATAAGGTCATGGATTGCAAACAAGCTGATATTTTGATTACAGATAATAAGCTTGATCCACAGTATCGAAAATATTTTAAAAAGAATATTAAGATTCGGGAGGTACTCGAAGAGGAAAAGGAAAAAAGC
>DBFNNF010000014.1:0-16254 GCA_048407585.1 Lactobacillus johnsonii
TTTAAGAATTGATTCAATTTTACTAATTTATAATTTTATTCTTCTTGCCTAAGTAGATAGCCATTCTTTTTACGATTATATTACTATAACCAAATAACTATAATTAGTAACTTAATTCACAATATAATAAACAAAGACTGGCTGTAGATAAACAATAGCTTATTATAAAGCTTTTCAGCTCTTATATTTAATCCTTTTTATTTGTAGTTTGTGAAACATGAGACTAGTATACACATGAGCAGATTAATAAATAACATATTGATTTTGTTTATTGTATATATTTAAAGGAGAGAGAAAAATGGAGAATTCTCATAAAGCAGGATCTGCCAAAAAGCAAGCCTTTATCTCCATATGGACCCTAACTCTAATGAACGTGGCAATTATCGCTGGTTTAGGTAATGACGTTCAAGAAGCCTTTTATGGTTTATCGTCAGTTACCTATTTTGCCATCGGTGCTATTTGCTTCTTCATTCCTACCGCCTTAGTAGCTGCAGAGCTAGCATCTGGCTGGAGCAACCGTGGTGGTATTTTCCGCTGGGTCGGTGAAGGTTTAGGAAAAGGATGGGCATTAACTTGTCTGTTGATTTTATGGTTTCAAGTTATGATTAACTTCGGGATGGGGATGCCGAGTTCCGCCGCAACTATTTTGTTCTATACGCCTATGTATAACAAGGCAGTTGCCTTTGCTCAAAACCCTACTCACGTTGTTTTAATCATGACTGGATGGATTATTTTATATTGGATTATGGCTATCATTGCTAATAGAGGTGTTAAAACTTTTACCACTATTACAAAATATGGTGTCTTAATTGGAACACTTATCCCATTAGCAGTAATGATTATCCTAACAATCGTTTGGTTGTGTCAGGGACATACCCCCGCTATTTCAATGGCGCCAAAACAATTAATTCCAAAATGGAATGGGATGAGTACTTTAGCCCTCGCAGCCGGTGTGTTCTTCTCTTATACTGGAATCGATGAAAATGCGGCCTTCATTAAACGATTACGACACCCTGAAAAAGATTTTGTATCTTCAATTTTCATTACTTTGATCTTAGTATTCTTAATCTTCGTAGTAGGTACTGTAATCATCGCAATGATCGTTCCAGAAAAACAAATTAATGTTTTATATTCATTAGTTACGGTATTTAAAGTTCTTGGTGAAACTTTCGCTTTTCCTTGGTTGTATCTAGTTCTAATGTGGGTCGGACTTTTCAACTTAGTTGCTTCTACTGTGACTGAACTAGCAGCTCCATCAGTTATGCTTGCCCAAGCTGGTGGTAGTGGCTTTTTACCAAAATGGTTACAAAAGAAAAACAAGCATGGAATGCCTGCTCGACTAGTTTATGTCCAAATGGCTGGAATGACTATTATTGCATATCTATTCAAATTAATTCCAAACGTAGAAGGATTTGTAATTTTACTAACACAGTGTGTCACTGTTCTATATCTTTTCTACTACATTCTAATGTTTGTCGCATTCTTACGTTTACGTTACCAACAACCTAACCGTCCTCGTTCATTTAAAGTACCTGGTGGTAAGGTAGGAGCTTGGATTATTGCCGGTGTTGGCCTCATTTCATCAATTTTCGGTATCGTTCTTGCCTTTTATCCACCAGCACAAGTTAAAGCAGAAGTCGGATCTCCAGTAACTTATATAATTGTTATTGCAGTTTTAGTTGCGGTTGTATTACTTACCTGTTTAGGACTTTACCTTCTTTCTAAAAAGCATCCAAATTGGGTAAATCCAAAAAACGAATTTGCTCCCTTTACTTGGGAAATTGAAGGATTACCAAAGCCTGAAAAAGTTACATCAAATATTCCTACTGTATTAATGTCTAAAGGACAGAATCCAATGGGGATGCCGATTAAGCGCCCATATAAACCTGATCAACAAGTAGCTAAATCAGTAGTTGATGCGGATGAACGGAATGAGTCAGTTGAAGAGAATCAAAGCTAATTTATAGTAGACTCAAAATATATTTCTATCCTGTTGATGAATATTTCTTATATTTCATCAACAGGATTTTTTTGTTTAAAACCTTTCTTAACTTTAAATAATGAGATGAAAAAAGGAATCAAACAGCTCTTTTTTAGCTGCTTAATTCCTTTTAAGATCTATAGAAGTTTTTATTTCTTCTCTTTTAGAGATATTTCTTGTACCTCAATTCTATTTTTTCTTTTTTCGATCAAGACTTAATCCCAGTAATCCAATTCCTACTGCAAGTGCTCCAGAGATAATTGCAAGCATATCTTTGTGCGCACCTGTTTGAGGTAATGTGTGATCATTCTTCTTATTAACCTGAGCTCTATTTCTTGATGCTTGCTTACCTACCTTCTTTTGCACAGTATTCACAATATTTGTTTTGCTTATCTTAGTAGTCGAAACTTGTTGCTTCACTGCCGATACTTTACCAGAATCCTTCTTATCTGCAGGTTGAGATGGAGCGGTAGGAGTTTCTGGTTCTTGTTGTTTACTGTAACCAATTCTTATAGTTTGATCCTCAGTATCTGGAGTCACTACTTCTTCTGGTACTTCATTTGAAGTGTAGCCTGGAATTTCTGGAGCATTATATTTATTCCAATCACCGGAAGATTTGTCCCATTCTCCATATGTCACTTCACCATTTACTGGATCAGTGTACTGTGGACGGGTGAACGTTACTGTTTGAATAACCTTGTTTTCACTGCCATCTGGATTTTCAACAATGATTGTTCTGGTTACTGTCTTAGTATCAGTAGTTTCAATCAATGGGTTCTTTGTGTACTTCACAGTTGCTGTCTTGTCTGCAGTATCTGGAGTCACTACTTCTTCTGGTACTTCATTTGAAGTGTAGCCTGGAATTTCTGGAGCATTGTATTTATCCCAATTACCGGAAGACTTGTCCCATTCGCCGTATGTTACTTCACCATTTACTGGATCGGTGTACTGTGGGCGAGTAAACGTTACTGTTTGAACTACTTTGTTTTCACTGCCATCTGGATTTTCAACAATGATCGTTCTGGTTACTGTCTTGGTATCAGTAGTTTCAATTGCTGGGTTCTTTGTGTACTTCACAGTCACTGTCTTGTCTTCAGTATCTGGAGTCACTATTTCTTCTGGTACTTCATTCGAAGTATAACCTGGAAGTTCGGGAGCATTATATTTATTCCAATTACCGGAAGACTTGTCCCATTCTCCGTATGTCACTTCGCCATCTACTGGATCAGTGTACTGTGGGCGAGTAAATGTTACTATTTGAACTACTTTGTTTTCACTGCCATCTGGATTTTCAACAATGATCGTTCTGGTTACTGTCTTAGTATCAGTAGTTTCAATCAACGGGTTCTTCGTGTACTTCACAGTTACTGTCTTGTCTGCAGTATTTGGAGTCACTACTTCTTCTGGTACTTCATTTGAAGTGTAACCTGGAATTTCGGGAGCATTGTACTTCGACCAACTACCGGAAGATTTGTCCCAGTCGCCGTATGTCACTTCGCCATTTACTGGATCAGTGTACTGTGGACGGGTAAACGTTACTGTTTGAACTACTTTGTTTTCACTGCCATCTGGATTTTCAACAATGATTGTTCTGGTTACTGTCTTGGTATCAGTAGTTTCAATTGCTGGGTTCTTCGTGTACTTCACAGTTACTGTCTTATCCTCAGTATCTGGAGTTACCTCTTCTTCTGGCACTTCATTTGAAGTGTAACCTGGAATTTCTGGAGCATTATACTTATTCCAACTACCCGAAGATTTATCCCAGTCGCCGTATGTCACTTCGCCATTTACTGGATCAGTGTACTTTGGACGGGTAAACGTTACTGTTTGAACTACTTTGTTTTCACTGCCATCTGGAGTTTCAACAATGATTGTTCTTGTCACTGTCTTAGTATCAGTAGTTTCAATTGCTGGATTCTTTGTGTACTTCACAGTCACTGTCTTATCTTCAGTACTTGGAGTTACTACTTCTCCTGGCACTTCATTTGAAGTGTAACCTGGAATTTCTGGAGCATTATATTTATCCCAATTACCTGAGGACTTATCCCATTCGCCGTATGTTACTTCACCATTTACTGGATCAGTGTACTGTGGACGAGTAAACGTTACTGTTTGAACTACTTTGTTTTCACTGCCATCTGGAGTTTCAACAATGATCGTTCTGGTTACTGTCTTAGTATCAGTAGTTTCAACCAATGGGTTCTTTGTGTACCTCACAGTCACTGTCTTATCTTCAGTACTTGGAGTTACTACTTCTCCTGGCACTTCATTTGAAGTATAACCTGGAATTTCTGGAGCATTATATTTATCCCAATTACCGGAAGACTTGTCCCAGTTTCCGTATGTTACTTCACCATTTACTGGATCAGTGTACTGTGGACGAGTAAACGTTACTGTTTGAACTACTTTGCTTTCCCCGCCATCTGGATTTTCAACAATGATTGTTCTTGTCACTGTCTTGGTATCAGTGGTTGTTACAATGTTGGGTTCAATAACAAATCTCGTTACGCCATTCTCAATAGTGACCTGTGTTGGAACATTAGAATTTACTAACTTGTAATTCTCTGGAACATTTTGCTTTACATCAAAGTCAACTTTCTCACCATAGTTAGATGCATCTGTACCAATATTGTTGATAACCTTAATGATATTTCCATTATTATCAACATATTCAATCTTTTGACTAGCAGCAGTAATAGTGTACTTAAATTCACCAGTCACATTAACAGTGTAATTTGAATTGTTGATTTGCAGTTTCTTCAAACCATTTTCGTTTAAAGTAATCGTGTAATTGCCTACTTTAGTCGGAGCACTGCCATCTGAAGTATTCCAGCTAAAGTCATCTAATGTTAAACCATCTCTATTAAGGTTGACACCAGTTAAGTTGTCTACCAATGTTGAAAGATCAACATTTGCTGGTTGTCCATCAGAAACTTTAGAACCATTACCTGATAAAGTTATATCCATTTTAGCTGGAGTAATTGTTAAAGTACCAACTTCTTGTTCAGTTGTTGGCCAGTTATAGTTTGGATTGAGCTTCTTAAGTTTATCAACACCTTCTGGAGTTAAGTAAACCGTGTAATCACCAACATTAGTTGGATTTACTGGCTTTCCATCTTTGTTCTTAACTACAAAGTCATCACTTGTTAAAGTACCTTCTGGAATTGTTGGAACTGGAGCGTCACCTTCTGGAGTTAACGTAATTGGGAAGTTATTTGGATCTACTCCTTGTGGACTTCCTGTGTATGTTCCTATTTGACTACCATTTCCTGAAATATTGATTATAGCTGGAGTAATGGTAAATTTAGCATTTCCACTTACTGCAGTATTCGCAAGAGTTACGTTGCCAGCACCATATTTTGCGGTAAGAACCTCTTGCAAATGGCTGATTCCAGTATCATTCAAAGTCAAAGTATAAGTACCTACATTAGTTGGATCTGATACATTCCAATCGTAATCTTCCTCTTTCAAGGTATAGGTAAGCTTATTACCATTAATTCCATAGATCGTAACATTAATATCTCCGCCATTGTAGAGATCTGTCGTGCTGATTACTTGTCCATTGTAGATGCGGCTATTTTCGCCACTTACAGTTGCACTTGCTTGAGCTGTCTCAATCACTAACTTACCAACTTCTTGTTCAGTTGTTGGCCAGTTGTAGTTTGGATTGAGCTTCTTAAGTTTACCAACACCTTCAGGGGTTAAGTAAACTGTATAGTCACCAACATCAGTTGGATCTACTGGACTGCCGTCTTTACCCTTAACTACAAAGTCACCACTTGTCAAAGTACCATCTGGAATTGTTGGAACTGGAGCGTCACCTTCTGGAGTTAACGTAATTGGGAAGTTAGTTGGATCTACTCCTTGTGGATTTCCTGTGTATGTCCCTGTTTGACTACCATTTCCTGAAATATTGATGTTATCCTTATTGATCGTGAAAGTAGCTTCTCCCTTAAGATCGGCATCTGTAATCTTAACGTTACCTTCGCCCCATTTACTATCAATTGCACTTTGTAAATTAGTAAGTCCCTCTGGGCTTAGCTTAAATCCGTAACTACCTACATCACTTGGTGCATCCCCATTCGGAGTATTCCAAGTATAATCGCCATTTTGTAACTTATAAGTTACAGTTTGAATACTGTTTGGAATAGTGATGGTTACTTCAACGGTCCCATCTTTTGCATTAATTTCCGGAGTAGTTACTGGTCGACCATCGTAGATCTTAGATGAATTACCTGAAAGATCTGCAGTAGCTGTTGCTTCAGTAATTACATAGCTGCCTTGACCACTAATTTTTGCATTAGCCCAATCAAGGTTTTCTGCATTATTACTATTTTGCAAGATCTTATTCTTACCTGATTCAGATAATTGAATCGTGTAGTTACCTACATTACTTGGAGCAGTTGTATAAGTAATACCATCTTTTACCCAAACATAATCGCCATTTTCAAGAGTGATAGTTGGATTACTTGGTGCAGTAACAGTGACACGTGGTTGAGCCTTGTAATCACCAAGAGAAATTGGTGTACCATCAAATATCTTTTCTGCTTCTGCATTAAATTCAACACTTGGAGTAGCCTTTTTAATTTCAAAATTACCAGCACCAGCATTATCAAAGTTGTAACCATAATGAGTTGAATCAACTTTAGCGATATTTTCCTTACCTTGGGTAGATAATTGAACCTTATAAGAGCCAACATTAGTTGGATCTTGACTTAAAACAAATTCCAAATCGCCAGAAACTAACTTGTAAATTTGACGATTGCCAAGGGTTACTTGGTAGTTATTAACATTAAGATCACTATTGGTAAATGCATTACCGGTATAAGTTACTTCTTGATCACCAGTTAAGATAACAGACACATCAGTGGCCTTAGTTACTGTGTAAATACCTTTTGCAGTATTTACCCAATCATAATTATTAGTCTGTGATTGAAGCTTCTCAAAACCAGCTTCGCTTAGAGTAACAGTGTAAGTTCCTAGCTCAGTTGGTACAGTTGTTGTCTTATTTCCATCGGCGTCAGTAAATTCAAAGTCACCAGCTTCCGCAGAAAGACTTACACCATCTGGAATATTAACAACTACTTGATTGTTAGTAGAAATACTTGGTTTGAAGTTATTTGCATCAAACGTATTCTTACCATATTCAACAGTTTGACTAGCTGGTTGAGCAAAGTTAACTGTAGCTTGTGCTTTATTGATTATGTAACTTGCATTTTCATTAATTGTTACATTTGACCAATCAAGATTTTCTTCATTTACTGCTTTAACCTTAGCAATCCCATCTGATGTTAAAGAAACAGTATAGTCACCTGCATCACTTGGAGCAGTAGTAAATGTTTGACCATCCCTAGTCCAAATATAATCAGTACCAGCAATCAAATTTACATCATGCGGACCAGGAGCAGTAATCGTCAAGCTTGGTGTATATTCACTAAGTGGGGTACCATCGTAAACTTTTTCACCTTGACCAGTAAATACGGCACTTGGGGTTGCCTTGGTAATATTGAAACTACCTACTCCAGTATCATTAAAGTTATATTCATAATTTTCACCTTGAACAGCAGAAATATTCTTCTTACCTTGGTCAGACAATTGAACAGTATAAGTACCAACATTTGTTGGATTTTGATTTGGAGTAAATTCTAAGTCCCCATCAACTAACTTGTATTCTACGCCATTGCCCAAAGTTACCTTGTAGTCACTAACCTTAATATTGCTGTCAGTGTATTCCTCAGCAGTATAATTTTCATCTTGATTACCTGCTAAGATTACACTGGCATTAGCTTTTTCAATAGTGTACTTTGCACTTCCAGTAACTTGATTATTGGCAATAGTTACATTACCGTTACCGTACTTATCGTTCAAAAGATCTTGTAAGTGACCAATTGCAGTACTATTCAAAGTTAAAGTATAAGTACCAACATTTGTTGGATCAGGTACATTCCAGGTGTAATCACCATTTTGCAATGTGTAAGTAAATTCTTGATCCTCAAGTCCAGTAACTTTAACAGTGATTGTTCCGCCATTATAGATATCATCAAGTGAAATAGCTTGGCCATTGTATGTCCGGCTATTTTCACCAGTTACAGTTGTACTTGCTTCAGCCGCATTAATCTTGTAAGTAAAGACATTAGTACCAAGAGTTAAATCATAGTTTGGATTTGCAGTAGCAATCTTCTTAATACCAGTCTCACTCAACTTGATAGTGTAGTCACCTACATTAGTTGGTGCAGTACCACTAGACCAAGCAAAATCATTAGCATCAAGCTCAAGGATAACTAAAGCTTGACCACTAACTGTATTAGATGAAGAAATTGCAGCCTTAAGTTGATCTATTGGCAATTCTACGACAGAACCAGTATATGTAGTTTCGCCATTGCCTGACATTTGGTAGTCAGCCTTTGCTTTAACAATTTCTAAGACACCGTTACCAGTGTTATTCCAAACATAGTTTTCACTAGTTGGAATAGCTTTTTTAATCTTTTCAATGCCTGAGTTAGTCAATGAAACTTGATAAGTTCCTGGTGCAACGGGTGAAGGAGTAACGGTGTAGTCACCAACTGCCAGAATACCAGCAGGAACAGTGAGCGTCATACCATTATCAGTGGTAATAGTTGGCACAAAATCAGCTGGATTTACTGGGATTTCGATTCCAGTCCAACTACTTGTTTGCTTATTTTTATCAGTTAATAAAATAGTAGCTTTAGCTTGAGTAATATCATAAGTTGCACTACCTGTAATCGCATTATCAGCCCAGTTAATGTTGTCGCTATTGCCATAATGAGCTTTAATGTTGGCAATTCCCGTACTATTCAACTTAATAGTGTAATCACCTACATTAGTTGGCGCCTCATTTAATTTAGTTGAACCATCTGCGCTGTACCAGTCATAGTCCCCCGCTTGAAGTTCGTATGCATCTTGAGTAGCGCCCGGAACATTTGGAGTAACCTTGATATTGCCGTCTTTTGTAACCTCGACATTTGTTACTGCCTTACCATCGTATGTCTTAGAATTATTTCCTTCTAACTTGGCAGTTGCTTCTGCCTTTTCAATTGTGTAGCGAACGTATGACTTACTTGGATCATAGTTAATCGTTAAGCCGCTAGCAACTTTATTTAATTTATCCAAACCATTTTGATTCAAAATAATGCGGTAATTACCAGCATTAGTTGGAGCGTTAGACAAAACACTACCTTGGCTATCTGTGTATGAATAATCATCTGAAGTTAAGCTAGCATTTTGAATAGCTTGAGCAATATTTGGAACAGGAATATCGCTATTTGATGAAGTAGCAGTATGAGTAATTGCATTAATTACATCAGCAGAAACTGGTTGTTCCCTGCCATTGTAGGTATTAGTTATAAGATCGTGATTGATAGTTAAATCAAGACTGACCTTGTTGTACACCACATTAACGGTTATCGAGCTCATTTCTGGAGTAACCAATACTTCGTTAATTGCTGAAACTCTACCATTGTGCATCGCAACCTGATTATAAAGTTGTCCATCAGCAAAGGTGACAGAAGTTGGAGGGTAGTATCCTTCTGGAAGGTCCTCTAACGCATTCCAGCTTTTCCAGTTACTATCGCTGCCATCAGCTATGGTCCATCCGTTAGATACAACTTGATCAGGAGTATTTGGATCAACATAACCAATAATCTTACCAGTTACAAGATCAACAACTGCTGTTCTTGTGAAAGATACATTCTGAACTTCTGATTTTATAGATGAATCAGCTGGTAAGCCACTTACTTTAATTGTACGAGTAATAGTTTCTGAAAGTGGTGTCTTGTCCGTATCGGGAACATTACTTGGCCATTGATCTGGAGTGCTTACCTTCGCAGTCTTATGGGTTACATAGATCGTCAATTCAGTATTATCTGGACCAAAAGTTTCTGGCACAGTACTACTATTTGAACTTATTACATAGTTTTGTTTTTCCAAAGCACTCTTAACTGCCTCATACGCAGTTGATGCATCAGTTGGAACAGTGCTTCCTTGATTTCCAGTAATTGCTTGGCCATTACTTAATAAATCAGTGTTTGACTGAATAATTACTGGATTTGATGGATCGTTTTCATCAATTACTTGATAAGTGAGTGTACGTTGAATTGGCACAGCTTGTAAGGTAACAGTGGCATTGTTATAGAAATATTGAACCTTTTCCCCAAAGATCGGTGTTTTTTCTGGTGCATTAGTTTGCCAAGTTTTTCCACCAGATTGCAAAGTTGCGGACTTAATTTCATAGTTAGCAGGAATAGACAATGCTGCATTTTTATTTGCTAAATCAATAGCTTCTTGCTCCGTCAACATTGTATTGTTTTGGGCTAAATTGTAGCTAGTACCTAATTTAGGAAGATCAACTGTCTGCAATTGCCCATTTTCATCAGTATATTGAAGCTTGAAATTAATATTAGCTGCACCAGTTACGGTAATATTAGCTGGCTTTACTTTGTTAGGTGCAGTACTTGCATTGTACACTGCCAAACTGCTGACAAACGGCTTAGTCGTATCTGAATAGAAACCGGTGCTGAGATAACCGGTCTTACCGGCATCATTTACCAAGTTAGGGTCTGTTCCAGTAAATACCAAACGATCTGAACGTTCGTTATTACTTAAAGCTGCTACTTTAATGATAATTGACTTAATTTTAGACCAATCAGTTACTTGATCTGCTGGTACATATCCCGTTTCGTCTGGTTTAGTACCATCAGGATCGCTATTCTTCTTAAGATCACCTAACTCAGTAGAATATAAGAATGTATAGCCTGACTTATCCCCATCATAAACAGGGCGACCACTTAACTGGAAAGTAAAGCTAGTATCTGAAGCTTGTGGTAGGTTTACCAAAGCAACAACATTAGTTAAATTACTTCCCGATACATTAATCAGCCGAATTCCATATTCCATTTTATTAGAGTCATAAAGATTGGTGATTCCAGAATCAACCAAAATATCATTTTGATTACCCTGAGCAACGCTGGCGGTATTAGCACCGCCGACTTGATTAATAGAATAGGGTGCACTTCCAATGTAATAAAGACTAGAAGTGTTTCCCTGTACCCAATCTGGATTAAAAGTAATCCCACTAGGAGCAAAATTGCTTGTGTTATTAGGATTATAAGCAGTGTTCGTTAATTTTGTGGTCGGACTAACAATATAAATCATCCCTTGATAGGTGCCGTTAGTTCCATCCGGTAAGCTATTAAGGTGAATTCGATTATTGGCACCTTGACCAGCAAGAAAGTTATAGCCAGTACCAGAGTAATCAATCTTTACAACTTGGCGAGAGAGTCCTGAAATTTCTGTTGGAACAGTAAATACTGATAACTTTGGTGTACCAACAACACCATTATTAGTATTAGGTATGAACTGGAACAGCTTAGTATAGTCTGTTGAAAAGTCATAAACTGAGAACCATTCTGGCAAAACATAGTAAAAAATCGGTTCATAAATATTGTTGGTTTGTCCTCCGCCACCGTAGACAGAAAGATAGCCCACATTAGATTGACCGGTTGCTGTGTTAGTTTGATAGTCGAATATACTTGAACTTGAAGTTAAATCAGCTGGTGAAACGACATTCTGACCAAATCCTGCCGTACTAGTCAAATATCTCGTTACATTTCCTTGTTGAACTGTTCCAGTAAAAGTCATCTTAGTAGCTAATTGGGTACCTGGTTTAACTGTATCTGGAACGGCACCATATGCTTCAAAAGCATTAACTGATTGAGTGGTTTGATTTGCAAAACTATTATTTGGCAAGTTAGTGACTGTACTTTGATCTCGTTCAAAGTCATCTGGACTAACCACAATGTTAGTAATTACCCCAGTTCCAGTAATAGTTTCACCAGCACTTACCTGTCCTTCACTTGTTGTACCATCTGCGTAGGTAATGGTGTATTTATAGTTACTTGTGCCAGGAATAGTCGGCGTTTTTAGTTCAGTTACACCTAATCCCTCATCAAAGTTAAAAGTAAAGTTACTGCTGTAATCGCTATATGAACCAATTGATTCATTAGTAGCACCAAAGTAGGCAACAATCTGTTTATGACCATTATTTAAAAGCTGATTGCCATTATAAGCAGCTTTACCATAAAGTGGCATTTGGCCTAGCGGAATCTCATCATTTACGCCATAAAAATCTTGACTTACTATTGGACCAGTCCAAGTTTTAGTTTGACTGCCATCATCATTAAGCTTTTGCACAATCGTAATTGGTGCATCAGCCGTATAGGTAGTAGCTGTTTCTGGCATCGCAATATCATATGAACCAACTAGCTGGTATGCTGGACCACTATTCCAGTTTTGCGTACCAGAACCTTTTGGTACGGTGATAATAACGTTATTACCTTCTTGAGTAATGGTAGTTTTATCCCCAAAATTATTAAGCTGCATTGTTGCAGATTGATCTAAAACATATCCTTTAGGCATCGGGATCGTTATTACCGTACCATAATTCACAGCCGCATTAATTTTTTGGGAAGGATAAGGAATATTATTTTGATAATCTTGCGCTGGAGTAACACCAACACTTTCATTAATCGCTAATTGATAGATTGATTCATAATTAGGAATCATCTTCTTTAACGCATTTTGATCAGTAGAATCTGGATTAGGTTTACTTAAAGCGAATTTCGGATTCCATACAGGATTAATATCAATATGAAATTCAGCGGATGTTTGTTCTACTCCATTAATTGTCCACGTAATATCCTTAACCGTAGGTTGCGTAATCTGCATCGGTTGTGGTTTAGCACCATATCCATTATCAGCGGGAATCGTAATGATCGGATTAATAACCCCAGAAGTAGTGAAGTTATAAGTAACTACTTTATCATTACCAACATCGTTTAGGGATGCAGTCCCATAGTTAGCATCGATTGTTGGTGAAGTGACACCGACAATACCATAGCTTGGGATTGAAATAGTTATAGTATCACCACTAAGAACATTTCCTGAAAGCAAAACTTTAACAGGTTGATCGCCATTTGTAGTATTTCCCCAAGTATCTCTTGAAATATACAAAGTATAACGTCCATCAGTACTTGGAATTGTTACTGCTGCGTTTGCCTTAATTTCGTCAGCTTCAGCGATATTTTCTGTTGATGCTGCTAAAACTTGGAAATTAGCTGCAGCCGAACTTCTAAGTAAAGATGTAAGTGCCTTAGTATCTAATGTTTTTCCATCATTTTCCTTAGCTTGCTGTTCAAGACTTCCTTGAATATTTTTCAAGTCTAAATTACTTGTATCACTGGAATCTTTTGCATTCTTAGCGTCAGTAGTGTTTTCAACTATATTTTTGTTTGCATTATTAATAACCTGACCTGATGTATTTTGCGTAACTTTTTCAGAATCAGTCTGTGTACTAGCTTCTTTATTTGCAACTTCTGCCCTATCAAAATTTACCGTATTCTTAGTATTACCAATGGTTTCAGAAGATTCTGCTTTATTAGAACTTTTATCTTCAACTGTAATCTGATTATTAGCAGCTACATCGGCAGCCTTTTCCCCACTTTGCTTGTCTTGAGCTACTGCAGATTGAAAGTCTTGCTGTTCATTATCAGTAGAAGTTTCTTTCTCATTAACTTTAGTAGCTGTTTCATTTACTTCACTAGAAGTTAGGTAAGTATTTTTATTTTGATGATTATCTACTAAGTCTGTCGAACTGGCAGTGTTAGAAGTTTCTGTAGTAGCAGCCTGAGCTTTTGAATTTTGCTCTTGAGTTCCTATTCCTAAGATTAATGTGGATAACAATACGGAACAAGCCCCTATAGTTAATTTTCTAATGCCGAACCGTTGCTTACTATCGTTATCTTTCTTATTAAAAAACATACCCATCCCTATCCTTTTTTCTGAATCTCTCTCATCGTTTCAATTATACCTAATTTTTAATATAATAACGCACATGAGGTCTTATTAGTGTTATTTTTCACTATTTTACTTATATAGTTTTTTGATATTCTTTCCTTAAATTTATACTTTATCTAATGCGTTAGGACCTAATCTCAGTTATTGAAAATAACAATAAACTTTTCCAAACAAAAATGAGAAGGCAAAAACCTTCTCATTTTTTACTACCAAATATGTAACAAACGGGTGGGATCAATTTTGCTTAGATTAAATTGATGAACATGCTGGTGTTCATTCTCAGGAAATTCTTTTACAAAATCAGCAATATTATATAGCCCAGTTGAATAAGACCAAACTCCCTTTACTTTTCGAATAGGA
The DNA here is from genome assembly GCA_048407585.1 of Lactobacillus johnsonii. Classification (GTDB taxonomy): domain Bacteria; phylum Bacillota; class Bacilli; order Lactobacillales; family Lactobacillaceae; genus Lactobacillus; species Lactobacillus johnsonii_C. The sequence continues at coordinate 14,213 of DBFNNF010000014.1, forward strand.
TCTAACATTTCATTTCGGATAGGGTATGCAGAAATCAAAAAGTGTTTATGATGGAATTTAAATACAAAATATGGAAGCCTAAATTGCTCAATTACTTCTTCCCTAGTTTTACCTAAAGTTATGACATTTCTATATGTTCCATATTTCTTAGTAAATTCATCATTAAAAGAAAAGTAAAAGTTAGAAATATGCACATGTGGAAAGTCTTCAGGTTTTACCTTATCTGGCACACAAATCACATGTGAATAACGATCTAAATTCTTTTCCTTTTGACTTAATGCTCGTTCCATCCCATTCGGTAAAATTGAATAAGCCCAAGATGGAACTTCTGGATGAGCCTTATATTGCTCATACATCATCTTAATTACGTCTGGTTTTACCCAATCGTAATGCATTCTAACTTGATTACGTTGCAATAAGTTTTCTAGACTGTTATTTTGCATTAAATCGACTACAAATAATTCATAGCGATACTTTTCAACCCATGGACGAAAATGTTCAATTTTATCTGGCGTAATGTGAGTCCCATCGACAATGATAGTTTCTCCATAGGCCATCTTATGCTGTACCAAATTATCAACCATTTGCTCTGTCCGTACAGTAACATGACGTGGAATAACTTGATGTAAGTGATCTGTACTTTCCTCATAATAAACTGTCAAATCAGCTAACAGCAGCCTAATTTCATCACGAGAAATAGCGTAAGGCTGCAAGTGGTGACGAGCAATAAAGGAAGATTTACCAGATCCAGGTGCTCCTCTTAGTAAAAATATTTTACGCATTATTTTCTCCTACTCTACAAGAATTTGTTCAATTATACTCGTAAAAAATTTTACCATAAAAATACCTATACAAACTATTAAAAAAGAGTAGACCAGTCGGCTACTCAATCAGTGGAGAACTTCTTTCTTTACAATATGTAAATTGCTGTCAAAAGTGTAAACAATTGGCTCCGCATTGGGAACTTCTACTTTTACAATATCTTCATTACTAATATCTTCAATTTTTTTAATTAATGCACGTAAACTTGAGCCATGGGCTACAACTAATTGATCATGGCCTGCCATTAATTCAGGTGCAATATGATCCCAAAAATAAGGCATTAATCGCTCCTGAGTTTGATGCAAACTTTCTCCTTGGGGCATTAGACGCATATCATACTTTTGATACCTACGATCTTGCACAGGCTGCGTTAATAAAAGCGGCACGCTGTCAAAACCACGTCTCCATTCTAAGACTTGCTTAGTGCCAAAAATTTTCTTTGAAACATCCTTATTAATACCACGAAGTGCTCCATAGTGACGCTCATTTAAACGCCAAGTCTTAGTAATAGGTAAATATAAAAAGCTGCAAACATCCGCAATAATATTAGCTGTCATAATTGCACGTGATAAGACAGAAGTATGGATATGCGTTGGCGCAAATTCAGCTATTTTTTCTACCTTAAGACCTGCATTTTTTGCTTGTTCAATCCCCTTTTTACTTAAAGGGACATCATTCCAGCCCGTGTAAACATTGTCACGATTAGCTATACTTTCACCATGCCTAACTAAAACTAATTTGGCCAACTTTCTTCTCACCTACTTCATTTAAATCATAAAAAACAAAACAATTCCGGTAATGGTAAAAACGACCCCTAATATTGTAAAGGAAATGACACCAGCTTTTCCACTTGATGGAAGAGTTGTTAAAGCCCCTATAGTTCCCTTTGCCAGATTATCTTTAACATCTTTTTTGGTCATTTTCTTTTTTTGATAACGGTTATAGGCTGTGTATAAATCCCATAATCCAATTAATAGAACTATGACTGCAACCCAAATATTTACCTTCATTTTATTTATCATCCTTGTGTATGCTTGTGCCATTTACTTTTTGGTCTAAGTTTCGAACTGCTTTCTTAAAAGCATTTACGGAATTCTGATAAGCTTTTCCACCATTTTGTTTCAAAAAATCCCCAGCTTGTTGGCCTTTTTCAGTTAAGTGGTCTTTGATATCAGGCCAATCATTTTCCGCAAAATCTTTAAATTGGTCTGTAGCTTTCT
>DBFNNF010000015.1:0-10080 GCA_048407585.1 Lactobacillus johnsonii
ATCGCCAGTCTTTTTTGAAGATTATTCGCCGCTTAAGCGATCGTCTGACAAAAATGTATTTAAAACTCCTTGTACCATGTTCCACTCATCATCATCTGTGATTTCATGTAAGTCAGAACTAGTTACATCGCCATCTGCATCTGCATCATAGCTGAAAGCTTGTACTTCAACATCATCATCGTCACTAACAGCTGCTGGATACAGTAAAACATAAGATTTACCATAATCTTCAGATGTAAAAGTAAATAAGATTTCAAATAATTCTTCATTACCTTGTTCGTCAACTAAAGTAATTTGACGATCATTATCTTGGTTAGCGTTAATTTTTTCACTCATTTTAATTATCCTTTCTGGTTGCTTCTAAATAGTTTTGCAAGATTAAAACAGCAGCCATTTGGTCAATAACTTTTTTTCGTTCAACACGATCATGGACGCCAGCTTCTTCAACTAAAATTCGATCAGCCTGCACTGTTGTAAGGCGTTCATCCATGTAATAAACAGGTAGGTCAAACTTTTCTTTCAATCGTTCACCATACTGTTTACTTCTTTCTACCGAATGTCCACTACTACCATCCATGTTTTTAGGTAAACCTAAAACAAAGCCTTCAACATCATATTTACGTACAATTTTTCTAATCTGACGCAAACCAAAGCTAAACTTGCTTTCGTCAATCTTAATTGTTTCAAGCTCTTGAGCGGTAATTCCCAAAGGGTCACTGATTGCAACACCGACAGTTTTAGAGCCAACATCAAGTCCAAGTAATCGCATTATTTATTTTTACCTAAATAACTCTTAACCAATTCCTCAATAATTTCATCACGCTCATGTTTCAAGATCAAATTACGTGCATCATTATGCCGAGGAATATATGCAGGGTCGCCTGAAAGTAAGTAACCAACAATTTGATTAATTGGGCTATAGCCCTTTTCCTCAAGTGCATTGTATACGTCTTGTAGAGTATCATATACATTCTTACCCTTATTTTGGTTAAAGTCAAAATGCATTGTTTTATCTAGCGAACTCATAATAAAATTCCTCCTATTCTTCTTAATTTTACTTGAAATATCGAACGAACTCAATTAATTTTGTTTTTCTTCAACTTCTTGTAACACTTTAGCGATAGCATCTTTTAATCCTGCTGGATTCTTACCACCGGCTTGTGCCATATTTGGACGGCCACCACCGCCACCACCAAAGATTGGAGCAGCAGTTTTAATCAAATCGCCAGCCTTAAGTCCTGCTTTAATAGCCTTATCATCTAAGCTAATTACCATATTAGCTTTACCATTCACTTCAGCAGCTAAGACTAAAACATCAGATTTATTGCTGCTCTTCCAGTTGTCAGCAAGTTCACGTAAATCATTCATGCCTTCAACATCAGCTTGCGCAGCAATTACAGTTAAATCTTTAACTTGCTTAATGTCGTTAAAGAGATCGCCAGCTTTTGCCTTATTAATTTGAGCCTTTAATTGTTCAGCTTCTTTTTGACTTGCACGTAAATCATCTTCGATAGAAGAAATCTTATTAACTACGTCTTCAGCCTTAGTTGCCTTAACTTCATCTTGAACTTCTTTCAAGATTTCGTCACGATCTGTTACATACTTGTAAGCTTCTGGGCCGGTAACGGCGATAATTCTACGAGTACCAGCACCCACAGCAGACTCAGAAACAATCTTAAGCATTCCGATTTGATCAGTATTTTCACAGTGTGTACCACCACAGAATTCAGTGGAGAAGTCATCGATTTGAACAACACGAACTGTGTCACCGTATTTTTCACCAAATAAGGCTAAGGCGCCCATCTTTAAACCAGTATCTGGGTCAGTAACAGTGGTCTTAACTGGAATTTCTTCCCAAATCTTTTCGTTAACTAACTTTTCAACACTAGCAATTTCTTTCTTAGTCATTGGCTCTAAGCTTGTAAAGTCAAAACGTAAGTAATCTGGTTCAACTAAAGAGCCAGCTTGGTGAGTATGGGTACCTAAAACTTCACGTAAAGCTGCATGCAATAAGTGAGTAGCAGTATGGTTATGCTTTAAGCCGCGACGACGTTTTTGATCAACTTTCAAGACATACTCTTGTCCCTTTTCTAGTGGCAAAATAACATCTACAAAGTGCAAGTTTTGATCATTTGGTGCATGTTGTACATCAGTTACACGAGCAACTAATTCACCATTTTGGTTCAAAATTTCACCGTGGTCAGCAACTTGTCCACCACGTTCTGCATAAAATGGTGTCTTATCAAAGATTAAAGTTGCATGTTCACCATCTGCCTTATCAACTAACTTGTCATCAACAACAATATCAATTAATTTGGCATGCTTTTCTTCTAAAGTACCGTATTCAAATTCACTCTTATCTTTGATATTCATCAAAGTAACATCTTGTGAACCCATTGATTGCAAGTTACCACGAGCCTTACGAGCACGTTCCTTTTGAGCTTTCATTTCTTCATCAAAGCCCTTTTTATCAATCTTAAGACCTGCATCTTGAGCAGCTTCAAAAGTTAATTCATATGGGAAGCCGTAAGTATCGAATAACTTGAAGGCATCTTTACCAGAAATAGTCTTATCATCGCTCTTCTTAGCTTCAGCGATGATATTATCAAGTAAGTTTAGACCAGATGAAAGAGTTACTTGAAATCTTTCTTCTTCATTCTTAATTACTTTTTGAATGAATGCTTGTTGGTCAACAACTTCTGGGTAGTGGCTCTTCATAATTTCGCCAACTACAGGTACTAATTTGTACAAGAAGGCACCTTTAATACCTAAACGTTGGCCGTTTAAGTCAGCACGTCTAATTAAACGACGTAAAACATATCCACGTCCTGAGTTTGAAGGAAGTGCACCGTCAGCAATCGCAAAACTTACTGCACGAACATGGTCAGCAATAATCTTAAATGCAACATCATCTTCTTTATTTGCGGCATACTTCTTGCCATCACTTAACTTTTCAGTTTCCTTAATGATTGGCATGAATAAGTCAGTTTCGAAGTTAGTTGGAGCATCTTGAATAATTGATACTACACGTTCTAATCCCATACCGGTATCAATGTTTTTATGTGGTTGGTCAACATATTTACCATTTGGTAAGTGGTTAAATTGTGAAAATACGATGTTCCAAATTTCAAGGTAGCGAGCGTTTTCTCCACCTGGGAAGTTTTCTGGATCATCTTCAGCCACATCGTTGTTTTCTTGACCACGATCGTAGAAAATTTCTGAGTCAGGACCACATGGACCTTCACCAATATCCCAGAAGTTATCTTCTAACTTAACAATGTGGTCTTCAGGTAAACCAACAACATCGTGCCACATGTGGTATGCTTCAGTATCCTTAGGATAAACAGTTACGTAAAGCTTATCTGGATCAAGACCTAACCATTTTGGACTAGTTAAAAATTCCCAAGCCCAAGGAATAACTTCTTTTTTAAAGTAATCCCCAACGGAGAAGTTACCAAGCATTTCAAAGAAAGTTTGGTGACGAGCGGTTTTACCAACATTCTCAATATCGTTAGTTCTAATTGATTTTTGAGAAGAAGTAATTCGGTGATTCTTAGGCACAACAGAACCATCAAAATATTTCTTCATTGTAGCAACACCAGAGTTAATCCATAACAAGGTTGGATCATCTTGTGGAATTAATGATGCACTTTGCATAACCATGTGGCCATGCTCTTTAAAAAAGTCCAAGAACATTTGACGTACTTGTGAACTAGTCAATTGTTTCATAAAAAGTTCTCCTACAAATATAAAAAACACTATTGCATAAAACAAGGACGCTCCCAGCGCGGTACCACCTTGATTGCAACAGTGTTTGTTACCTCTTTAAATATTTATTTCTCTAATTATCTTAGGTAGCATTACTAAATATTTTCTAGACCTTCTCACCAAGCAGTCCTCTCTTTGAAGAAAATACTTTAATAATATGTCCTAAACGTGCTTTATTTTACTACAAATTTTCTAGTTGTCAAAATTACTACGTGCTTGCTCACGTTCACGCTTACGTTTACGCTTTGCTTTTCGAATTTGATGACGTTCTTCAAGCTTACGTTTTTGCTGACGATCTTTTTGAATGGCCTGTTTAATCTTCTTCTTGTAGCCTGGCTTTACTTTTTTCTTGGTTTTCTTAACCATACCAATCATGCGATTATCAAGTTTATGGTTGCGCGTTTGACGATTATCTCTTCTGTGATAGTGAGTTCTTTCAACTAATTCACCATTTCTAAGATCTTTAAAGTCAAAATGAATACCCAATTTTTCTAAGTCCTCAATCTGACTCATTTCATCATCATAGATTAAGGTAATGGCATGTCCTTCAAGCCCGTTTCTACCTGTTCGTCCAATTCGGTGAATTACAAATTCTAAATCTTTTGGAATTTCATAGTTAACAACTAAGCTAACACCGGGTACATCAATTCCACGAGCAGCTAAGTCACTAGCTACCACATACTGATATTGGCCTTCTCTAACTTGACGAATAATTCTCTTTCGTTCACGTTCAGTAATTCCACCATGAATTTTTGCTACTTTAAGACCTTGTTCTTCAAGGTAGTCCGTTAATTCATCAACAGTCTTTTTCGTATTAGCAAAAACAAGGGCTAAATATGGCTGTCCCATTGTTAATAACTTATACAAAATTGATTTCTTGTCTCTTGAACCTACGTCAATTAAATCATTTTGAATCGTTGGCGCAATAATTGCCGGATTGTCAATAACGATAAATTCTGGCTTTGACATGTACTTTCTTAAAAAGTTTTCAAGCTTAACAGGGATGGTGGCTGAAAATGCACCTAAGACTGCTTTTTTGTCCAACTTAGACATGATTTCATCCATTTGACTTAAAAAGCCCATATCTAAAGTCATGTCAGCTTCATCGATAATAAAAGCTTTTACATTCTCCAAGTTAATAAACTTTTTGGATGCAAAATCATGTAAACGACCTGGGGTTGCAATAATTAATTGTGGGGCTCTACTTTCAGCCTTTTCAATTTGGCGATTACGGTCATTTCCACCGCCTAAATATTCAATTGAAATATTTAAACCACTAGCATCCCTTAACTGACGCGCAACTTTATACAATTGATTAGCCAATTCACGGCTTGGTGCAGTAACAATTGCTTGTGTTACAGGAGCACTCTCATCAATCATATTCAAAATTGGAATCAAATAAGCATGCGTCTTTCCAGATCCCGTTGCAGCCTGCACTACAACATTCTTTTTATTTAAAAGTGCTGGAATAACCGAAGACTGTACTTTAGTCGGTTTCTTAAAATTAATTTTTTCTAATCCGGCTTGTAGTTCTGGCCGGATTTTTTCGTTTTGAAATATACTACTTGTTTGTGCCATGTTCTTTATACTTCTTTGTTACTTCTACTACTTCATTAAAGACTTGTTTTACTTCATCCATGTCTTTTGCATTAGCTCCAGATGCTAGGGCATGACCTCCACCATCGTGCTGTTCAGCTAAATGGTTAATAACAGGTCCCTTTGAACGATAATGAACACGGAAAGTTCCATCTGGCTTTTCTACAAATACATTCCAAGCTAACACATCTTTAATTCGACCAGGAGTTGAAACAGCAACATTTGCTTGATCATCAGTTAACCCCATCTTCTTCAAATCATCTTGCATCAAAATTGTGTAAGCTGCTCCAACTGGATCAATCTCCATCTTATCCATTGCTAAAGCTTGTAATTTTGCTTCATCAAAAGTAACATCAGCAATTTCTCTAGCAATATCGGTAATGTTAATTCCAGTTTTAGTTAATTCAGCTGCAACATCAAAAGTATGAGCTGAAGTTTCAGGATACATAAATCTTCCAGTATCACCTAAAATACCTGCATATAAAGCTGCTGCAACTTCCTTAGTAATTGGTAAGTTTTCTGCCTTTAAAAAATCAAAAATAATTTCAGAAGCAGCTGGTGCATCTGGATCAACGTAGCTCATATCTGCGTATGGATCTACATCTGGGTGGTGGTCAATCTTAATTAAAAGATCACCTTTGTCATAATTTTTGTTAGAAATACGAGGAGTGTTTGCAGTATCAGTCGTAATAACTAAAGCACCCTTGTAGTCTTCTGGCTTAACCTCATCCATCTTGTTAATCCAAATTAAGTCACCTTCATCATTTTCACCAGCACAAAGGATCTTTTTATCAGGGAAAGCTAGTCTCAAAGATCTAGCCAAACCAGCTTGAGAACCAATTGCATCTGGGTCTGGACTAGTGTGACGGTGCAAAATAATTGTTGGATATTCTTTTATCTTTTCATAAATTTCATCAAAAGTTGCCATTAATTTTTTCTGCTATACAAAACATGGAAATATGTAGAAGAATACGAATTTTCTACATATCAGAAAGATATATTTTTCCTTTCTTTGTTTCATTTACTGTCGTCTTCACTAGTGTTCTGATATTCCAAATAGGAGTAATCACATTGACCAGCTATTACAGCTTAAGGGCCTAGCCAGCCCCATTTATTTTCTTTATTTTGCTAAAGCTAAAAGGTTTAAAACCGCATTTTCATCTCGATCATTACCGTAGCCACACTGATAACAAATATACTCATTATGTTTAGTACCATGCTTTTTGTTACCTTGCAAAGTAATTTTTTCATCACCTTTTTTGACATAACCGCATTTAGCACATCTTTGAGTTGATGGGTATCTTTTATCAGCCAAGATCAATTCTTTGCCATACCAATCACACTTATGAGTTAGTATTTGTCTAAACTTGCTAAAGAGCGATCTCTGCATACCCTTTGAAGCTACATGCGTCATCATCATTTGCTTTACTGCTAAATCTTCAATTACAATTTGGTCGTAATCATTAACAAGCTTAGTAGTAAACTTCTGTAAAAGATCATTTTGGATATTAGCCACTTTACGATAATCCCTTTGCAGTTTGGTTCTCACCGCAAAGTAATTATTTGATTTAGTAGCTAACTTACCATTCACTTCTCTTTTACGTGCCAACATTCTTTGATAATGCTTAATGCGCTTATACAGTTTTTGCAATTTAGCTGGCAAAACATTGATTTGCCCCTCGGTATAGTTAAAATGACCCACATTAATATCAACTGCTGTTTTTTGATGAGTTTTAGTCTTAGCTGAAATCTCTTCTTCATAGGGAAGAGCTGCGTAATAAACTTCTTTTTCTTTGAAGATACTTACTACTTTGACTTCATCCATCTTTAAAGTTTCATAGCTTTTCAAATCAAACCAATCTTCTTTTGAAATGCTTCTTGGTTTATCAAGGCAAAGCTTGCCATTAACAATCTTGGCACGATCAGTTTTAAAGCCTTGTCTAGGTGCTTTCTTAGATCTAAATCTAGGCTTGCCCCAATCAGGCTGAGCTTTATCAAAGAAGTTCTTCCAAGCATTCGCCAAGTCTTTAACAGCTAGTTGTAGACATCTAGCAGACAAATCATATTGCCAGTCAGCTTTATTAGCAACTAGTTCATCACGGACTCTGCGTTCATTGGGACTTAGATTATCTTGCTTGTTCAAGCTATGGGCTTCATACATTAATTGCCAAGTTTCTAAGCCTTTATTCCAGCAGTATCGACGATAGTCACATAAAGCATCAAGATGCTTTTGCATAGTCTTATTAACTTTTAGCTTAACTACTTGAGTTTTAATCATTGCTTCACCTCCTAAAATACAAACATAAGTTTATCTAAGGAAGGAAAGCAAAACAAGTAAGTATTGAATTAAAGCTTATTTTCCATGTTTAACTTTCTAAATAAGCCTAATTTCCTATCTTCTTCTATAGATTTCTATATTTTGGTTAACAGTTAATCAGCTCCTTAAAATAAAAGGCTTTGCCCCTATTTTACCAAATAGCAGCAAAACCAGATTAACTAATCTTCTTTATCATCAAAAATCATTTTATCACTAATTCCACGTGTGCATTCTGCTTGAAGTGTCACATGGTTAATTCCAAGCGGCTTTAATTTTTTAGCAATTTCTGTGTATATCTTTTCTAATTGCACAGCATCTAAATTTTTATCCACATTAATATGTGCGTCTAACATCGTCACATTGTCTGAATATTGCCAAACATGCACATGGTGAATGTTATTCACATGTGGACAAGATAAAACTAATTCATTTATCTTATTTAAATCGATGCTAGGGTTGGTTTCCATTAAAATATTAGCAGCTTTAATAGTAACTTCATAGGCTTCTTTAAGTAAAAAGACAGAGGCTGCTATCGTCAAAACAGGATCAACCCAGTAAATTTTCCAAATTGAAATTACAATCGCCCCAATTACAACTGCTACACTAGTTATTGCATCTGAAAGCATATTTAAAAATGTAGCTTTTGCATTAAGACTCGTCTTAGCTTCCTTCATAACTACTAGCATTGAAATTAAATTAGCAGCTAACCCAATTAAAGAAACAATTAACATGATTTTTCCTTTAATTGGTTCAGGATGACTAAATCGTTGAATTCCTTCGATAAATAAATAAATGCTGATTACTATTAAAATAATCCCATTAGTAAAAGCTGCTAATATTTCCGCGCGGTCATAGCCAAAAGTCTTGCTGTTATTTCGCTTTCTCTTAGCAATTAAATTAGCAACAAAGGCCAAAATAATTGATCCAACATCGCTTAAATTATGTACGGCATCCGAAAGCAGAGCAAGTGAGCCTGAAACTGCTCCACCGATAAATTCCGCAATTGTAATAATAATATTTAATAAAGTTACCCAAAAGTAACGTAGTGATGATTTATCCTTCATATTTTTTCTCCATAAATATATCGAATTTGGTATACTTATTACAGAAAGTAATAATATTCCATTTTCGATATATTGTCAATAAGAGGTGCTAAATTATGACACAAACAGATACAAATTTAGTCAGTGAAGCAGCTAAAATCTATAAAGTTTTAAGCAATAGTAGACGAATTTCAATTTTATTTTTTTTACGGAATGCTTCAAAAGAAGTCGACGTCTCAACAATTGCCACTACTCTCGACCTTGCGCAGCCGGTTGTATCAAAACAATTAGGTATTTTAGAAAAATATAATTTGGTTAAACATCATAAACATGGAACTCAGGGCTTTTATTTTTTAAATGATCCTGATGTTTTATCAATGATTGATGCCATGATTGAGCACGTAGAACATACCGCAAAAGAACATCCCACAAACTTATACTAAAAAAGATGCAACTTGATAGCTGCATCTTATAAATTTGGAATGTCAGTGTTTTTTACACCATAATTAATTATTTTAAATTTTCCATTATCATCAATTATTCCACGCGTCACACTGCCATTGTCTGGAAAGGGAATATCGTGATCATGCGTAGTTTGATCCCAGTATTTAATTCCCAAAGTCTTAATAAAGTCTCCATGAGACACAATTAAAACTCGTCCTAGCCCTTTTGTTTCTTCAGCTAGTTGGCTAACGGCTTGGTCCATTCGATTATTGAGGGCTTCTGCATCTTCTGCTAAATGACGTGGATCAGCTTTCTTAGTTGCTTCACGAAAATCATGGATTCCTAAGGTTTGAATGATTTTTACTACATCATTTGTTGGTTTCATCCCTCCAGCTACAGCAACTTTTTCCCAAGTTTCGTCAATATCGTCACCTTCAAAAGTACCAAAGAATACTTCACGAAAAGCTGGAAGTTTTTTTATTTTACCAATCTCAGAAACTTCATTTGTATCGGCAATTAAGTGAACTGTATCAATGGCTCGCTTTAAGTCAGAACTATACATTTTATCAAAATGAACCTGAGATAAATTAGATGCTGTTACTTTTAGGTCATTAATTCCTTTTACAGTTAGTGGAGAATCAGCCCATCCTTGAACTTTATTCAACTGATTAAACATTGTTTCCCCATGTCTTACTAAATAAACTTCAGTAGCCATTTTTACCCTCTTTTCTTAAATTGTTTCACAAATTTTCTTTCAATTATCTCAATGTTAACAGAATATTGCGTTAATTCAAGTATTTTTAAAAGCAACCCTATATTTAGTGTTTCACAAAATTCTTAGTACAACATATCTTAGTTTTATCTATAGTTATATACGCAATTGTAAGTTTATTTTTTTAATCTTTAAATTAA
>DBFNNF010000016.1:0-1720 GCA_048407585.1 Lactobacillus johnsonii
TTTTATTATCATTTAAGAAAGTACCGTCCATATCAACGGCAATTAATTTTGTCATTTAATCTTTCTCCTTTAATTAGGTGTTAGTAGGGTATAAGATATCAAAATATGTATTGATAAATTGAACTCATTTTCTATAATTAGTTATGTAATTGATATAAAGAGGGGAAAACTATGAATAAGAGTTCAAATGGTTGGCGCGTCTTTTTAAAGAGCGTCTGGTTTGGTATTATTGCAGGGATGATCTCTGGAATGGTTAAGATTGGTTGGGAGAAAATCTTACCACCAAGAACCTTAGCACGTGATGTTGTTAATCCGCCACAACACATGTTGCAACAAATGGGTGCATCGTATAAATTTACTCATGCTTATGTAATTTATAATACTGATCAAAAAGTTTTCTGGGTTGCCTTAATTTTGCACTTTAGCTTCTCAATTTTCTTTGCATGGCTTTTGATTTATATGGTCCAATTCAAGAAAACTGCTTGGGCTGGCCTATGGGAAGGTGCTTTGTATGGAATCATTATTTGGGTTGCATGGCATTTAATTATTATGCCAGTTCTTGGTACAACGCCAGCACCTTGGCAAATGCCATTTGCGGAACACTTCTCAGAATTCTTTGGCCATATCGTTTGGGGTTGGTCAATCGCTGCAGTAGGGTACTATTTAATTGCTAAACAAAAGGTTAAGACTTTAACAAATCAATATTGGTAAAAACATCAATCGATCTTTCATTAGGAAGGTCGATTTTTTGTTAAAAAACAAATTTATCTAGTGCTTTAGCAATCCCATCATTATCATTTGAATCAGTAATGTAGTCTGCATGAGCCTTTGCTTCTTGGCTTCCATTACCCATAGCAACTGCGGTGCCAACAATATCAAACATTGAAATATCATTCTTTTCATCACCAAAAGCAATCATTTCATCGGTAGTAATGCCTATCTTTTCACCCAACTCTTTTAAACCATTTCCTTTATTAACATTGGGATGTAAACATTCTAGAAAATGGTCATCAGCTCGGACAATATAAAGGTCTTTGCTGAATTTTTCTCTTAGAGTAGGTTCAACTTGATCGAGGATTTTCTTTGAACCAACAAAACATCCCTTTGAAATTTCAAAATTGTCTGGCATTTCATCAGGGGTTCGAATGAACATAGAGGCTGTATTTTCCCAGGCTTGGAGTAATTCAAAATAATCTATATCGTGATCGGCAGTAATAATTCTTGAATCAGGATCGACAATATTGAAAGGAACTTTTTGTTTTTTGGCAAATTTAGTTAAAGCCCGATAAAGCGCATTGTTTACCAAATCTTGAGTCATTATTTTGCCGTCAGCAGTTCTAGTGATTGCACCATTTAAAGTAACTACATATTGGTCGCTGCCTTCAATACCTAGTTCTTTCATGAAATGCGCTAAACCTGCGATTGGCCGACCAGAACAAAGTACAACTTTAATTCCTTGATCTAAGGCTTTTTTTATAGCTCTCTTGGTTGAAGGTAAGATTTTATTTTTTGAGCTTAAGAGTGTACCGTCTGTGTCTAAGGCAATTAGTTTAATCAATTTAATTCCTCCTCGTGTTTTATATATGATTAAGATATCATTTATAAATAGAGACTAAGTGTCAGTTTCGTAACTAAGAAGTAATTATTTTGAAAGGGATTACAATGATTGAACATGAAGAGATTCAAAATAATCAGCGATTACCATTTTATTTTTATTATG
>DBFNNF010000017.1:0-4821 GCA_048407585.1 Lactobacillus johnsonii
GAACCAGTGTTTACTCTCACCGCTTCTTTCAGGACTCTTCCTCTCTGAATCTTATTTATTTGTCATGGTAATATTTGTCGTTCACCTATGGCTGAATTTATTACTAAAAAGATTGTTAAAGATCTAGGTAAAGAAAATGAATATGAAATTGCGTCTGCTGCTACAACCGAAGATGCAATTATTAGTGGGATCGGCCATGATATCGATGTGCGTTCTCAACGAGTAATGAATGAGCACGGGATTCCTTTTAACCATCGTCAGGCTAGAAAAATGGTTAAGAGCGATTATGAAAAATACGACTATATCATTGGGATGGATGAAGAAAACTTCTTTGATATGAATCATATTTCAGCAGGAGATCCAGAAAGAAAAGAATATAAACTTTTATCTTTTGTTGGCTCTATGATGGATGTTGATGATCCTTGGTATACTGGTGACTTTGAAGCAGCTTATCAAGATATTTATCGAGGCTGTGAAGCTCTTATTAAGAAAATCGAGATGTCTGATAAGTAATGCAAGTTTTACCTATTTTCCTGGTTATTTTGGCGATAGTAGTATCAGGATATATTTTTACTTCTAAACATCGGTTTTATTTTCTGAAAGCAATTATTCTGTTTTTAGTATTATTACTGCTAAGTACAATTAATTTCTCAATCTTCTTTGGAATTGCGGCTCTCTTTATTGATCGGATTCATGATATGGAACTGGGAAATCTTTTCTTACTCCTAGCAGCTTTGGTAATTTTATCAGGTCTTCTACTATATGAAGGTTTAAAGAGATTCAATAAATATCATCCGATTTCAGAAATAACCCTAACTTTAATCGAATATTGTATTCAATGGGCATTGGTTTATGTTACAGTTTATCAATCAATCTTCAATAACATTGCTAAGATCCATACAATTACTAAAATGATCAAAACAGTTCGTATCCTCAATCCGGATTTACTGGTAGTAATCATTGTGCCATCATTTATTTCAATTTGGATTGCAGTTGTTTTATTGAAGAAATATCAACATGATTTATAAAAGATAGTCTTATAGTAAGACTATCTTTTTATTATATTAAGACTAAATCTTTGTCATTATGCCTTTAAGCTCATACAATAAAAAGTGAAAGCGGATTATATATGAAAGAAGGCTGTAATTATGACAGTTCCAACATTTGATCGTGAAAAAGAAGCTATTATGAAAGACGTTCGTGAAATGATTCACCGTAATCGTGACAATGGCTTTATTTTAGAAGAATTACAAAATAAATACGGTAAAGACTTTTCTGATGATGATTTGAAGGCTTTAATTAAAGAAGCTACTAAATAACCGGAAAGTAGGCATACTATGAGAATGAGTTTTTGGATGGATTATGCATCTCCATTTTGTTATATTGCTTTTCATAAGCTAACTGAGGCAGTTAAGGCAGTAGGAATTGATCAAAACAAGTTAGATTATAACTTTCGCGCTTTTCAAATTGATCCAACTGCTACTGAAAATCCAACGCAAACGCGGGGAGAGAAGTTGATGCAAAAAGATGGTTTAACCCAAAAGCAACTTCATGAAAGATTTCAAAATATTACTGAACAAGCTAGAGATGCTGGTTTAACAATTAATTATGCAAATACACTTCCAGTCAATACGATGAAGGCATTGCGTTTAACTAAATGGGCTAATGATACACAAAGTAATCAAAAGACAGCCAAGTTAATTGACGCAATCTTTAAAGCTTATTTTGTTGAAAATCAAAATATTGCTGATAATGACGTCTTAGTAAAATTAGCAAAAGACGCTGGATTGGATGACTCATCTGCCAAAAAGATTCTTACAAGTGAAGAATATAAGGACGTAGTTATCGAAGATGAAAATGACTTAGCCAATCGAAATGCGGATGCAGTACCATACTTTGAAATTGGCCATTATCATGATGAAGGTGTGCCTACTAAAGAAGCTCTAATTGAAGCAATCAACAATTTAATATATCAGAAGGCAAACTAGCCTCTATTACTAAATTTCTTCTATTCAAAGTGTAATTTCGCCTAAAAAGTGAAATTACACCTTTTTTATTCAAGATTAAAAAGGTCCTAAAGTTGAAATTTAATGGTAGGATAAGAATGGAAGAAAAGGAGAATATTATATGAAGAAAATATTATTAATGAGTGTGATTGCTCTCAGCTTAGTAGGAGCAAGCGGCTGTTCAAATAACTCTAATTCAACTAATAATAGTAGCGCTAAGAGTTCAAAGACTACTCAAAAGAAGCACTGGGATAAGAAAAAAGATCAAAAACTAGCTAAGGAAATAGATAAGTACGGTAAAAAGAAGAGCCAAACCTATACCAAATATGATGGTAAAAATAAGCTTTCTACTTCAGCAAATCGTGTTTACCCAGATGCCTTTAAAAAAGATACTTTTAAGTTAAATGGTAAAAAGATAAGCATTGGCTGGAGTCCACAAGGCGAACATCATTATGATTATGACGTCTTGGCTATCTATAATCATGACTTAACTAAAGACGGACAACATAAGACTTTTCTCTTTTGCTGGCACAAGCAAAAGCCAATTGTTTTGGTAGATGAGTCGGGTAAGGGAAATGTTGTTAACTTACATGTCAGTCAAGACAAGTCATTAAATGGTAGCTTTTCAAACATTATGTATGGTGAAAATATCTAGCTTAAAGTCTGCTTCTTTGCAGACTTTTTGTTTCTAAAAATAAATATCCGTATAATAGATGAAAAGTGAGATGATTGGAATAGGTAGGGTATAAAAATGTTAAGTAATAAAATGAAAGAACTGCTTGATAAGGTGTATGAAACACCAAATACAATGGACTTGGCAGTCGTAGTACAGACACCGGACTTTGAAGAAACTTTTATTAGTGATAATTTACGCCGCTCTTATCAACCAGCACGAGCGGAGGGTCTTGTTTTTAGATTAATTGGGACTTTCGTTCAAAGACTTGATCTAGATTATTATGAATTCATTGATGTATTAAAGGGCGATTTAGAAAGTGACCTATTTAATGTGCATGCTATGAGAAAGCTCACGCGGCCTACTCAAGAGATTACTGATGATAAGCTTAAGCAACTAGAAACCCAAGTAGAAGATATCATTGATTTAGCTGAAGAACTAGCTAGGGAAAAAGAGATTGGTGACTATGTCTTGGTCGTTAATTATACTGACCAGTTAGGAGATGTTTTCTTCCATGATACTAGCGATCAAAATATGTCGACTTATCATGATATTCAAGTGATGCTCATGGAATATGCAAACCGCAATATTCTTAATCCTTTAGCTCTAATAAAAGATTTAGAAAATAAGCGTCCTAGTGAAGCTAAATTACTCAATAAAGCTGCTTTTGAAGATCGAAATATTGATGGCTTCAATGTAGAAGACTTTTGGCAAATATATCGAGCTCCTTATCAGGGTGGCCAATTTGACTTAGAAAATCCTGAAGGTTATCGCTTTGAAAAAGAACTAATTAAATATAGTAGAAACTTGCAAAATTTAGATTTGACATATTTCCTTCTATTTGCGCGAACAGACCGTTATGTTTATGTATTAACCCCATCCTTTAAGACAGAAGATGATCTAGTAGAAGCCTTAGCTGGATATTTAACTAGTCTAGAAGTAAATATGGACTTTACTGATGAAAAGTTTAAAGAAATTAGCGATATGATGCTTGAGAGAAAGTCTTATCTTGATTTAGCTCATGGAAAGGATTCTGCGTATGCAATTGACTTACCAGTGAAACGAGAGGTGACTGATGGTCAAGAAATTCGAAAAGAAATTAATGACATTTTCAGTGAGCTGGTAACTTATCAAAATATGGACACAGTCCGTGATTTTTATATGTTTGCAAATATTAAGGACAATAATTTCACTGGTGGGATGATGAAAGACAATAATTTAACAAGTTACTTACTAAACTTCGTTGAGTTATTAGCTTACCTTACTCATATGTATCCAAATCTAGCACCAAAGAAAATAATTGACTTAGTTGCAACTAAAGAAGACTTAAAACGTAAGCGAAAATAGTTGCTTTATACGGATAAAGTTTCTATTGTAGAGGTGAGAGTGTAATAAGAGAAAGAAGAGTTGAAAAATGAAAATTTCAATTTGGGGCGATTATGCATGTCCTTACTGCTACATTGGTGAAACTAACTTACAAAAGGCAATTGAAGAGTTAGGTGTTCAAGATAAGATTGAATATGACTTGAATGCTTTTCAAATTGATTTAGATGCACCTAAGTCAACTAAGCAAACTAATGCAGTCCTTCTAGCTTATGAAAAGGCTATTCCGTTAGCTAAGGCAAACGCAGCCTATGATCATGCTAAGGCAATGGGTAAAGCAGTCGGCCTAACAATTAATGAAGCAACTGCTTATAATACAAATACCATGGATGCTCACCGGATGGTTCAATGGGCTAAGGCAACTTATCACGATTCTAAGCTAATTGAAAATCTAGCCGATGATTTATTCTATGCTTACTTTACTGAAAATAAGCAATTAGCAGACCATAAAGTATTATTAGATGTTGCAAAGAAGAATAAGCTAGATACCGAAGAAGTTAAGAAGATTCTAGATTCAAATGCATATCAAGATGTAGTTATGCAAGAAGAAGCTGACTTAGAAAGTCGCGGAGTTGAATCTGTACCATACTTTTTAATTAATGGCCAGCAATTTGATGGTGTTCAAGATGTTTCAACCTTCAAAACTGTCATTGGGGCAGGTTTTGGAATGAAGCCAGATGAATTTTTAAACTTCTAAAAAAAGTTATTTAATTAGGTCCTACACTTTTATAGGTGTAGGACCTTTTTTATATAGTGATT
>DBFNNF010000018.1:0-2172 GCA_048407585.1 Lactobacillus johnsonii
TTCTTTATTTTGCTTGGACATTCTATTTCTCATCGCCTATTACTCCTAATTTTGACACAATTCTATTTAGAGTGAGACACAATTTAAGTTTTCACTGAATCTATTGTCAAATAAAAAATTTCTTTGTATGGTGATATTACAGTTAATGTCACACGTGTGTCAATAATTTTTAACTGTAAATGACAGAGTTAAAATGGGAGGAATAGACAATGTCAAAAACAAGAAAAATTATTGGCTTTATTGGTTTAATACTTGCAATGTTCATGGGAGCATTAGATGCAACAATTGTTAATATTGCTTTACCCGACATTATGAAAGACTTAAAAACCGGATTAACAGATACTAGTTGGGTTGCTACAATCTATGTTTTAGCAATGGCAGCATTTATTATTACTGCATCAAAATTAGCAGATATTTTTGGTCGTAAAAAGATTATGTTGTTGGGAGTTATTATCTTTGGCGGATTTTCTTTTGCTTGTATGACAGCAGACTCGTTAAAGTTGTTAATTGTTTATCGTTTCTTTCAGGGAATAGGAGGAGCAATTTTAACGCCCATTGTTTTACCAATGGGTATTGAGTTATTTGGAAAAGCAAACACTAGTAAAATTACTGCGTTAATGGGAGCATTTAGCGCATTAGCTGCCGCTGGTGGACCTGCAATAGGTGGGCTAATCATTAACTATCAAAATTATCACTGGATTTTTGGAATTAATATTCCAATTTCACTTATTGCTTTCTTACTGATTTTGCTTGGAACAAATGAATCATATGATGAGTCAATTAGTAAATCTGTTGATTGGCTAGGAGTTATTTTTTTAACCGGATTTATGGGTTCACTATGTTTTGGCTTACTAGAAGGTAGAGAATATGGCTGGAATTCAAATATTATTGTTGGATGTTTTATTGGAAGTTTGATTAGCTTAATATTATTTATCATGGTAGAAGCGAAGGCTCAATCACCTATTGTTAATTTAAATTTATTTAAAGAGAAGACTTTTTCAGCTTCTTGTATCATCTATATGGTTTTTGGTTTTGCAATTATAGGACCATCCTTAATTTTGAACTACTTCTTGCAAAACGTTAAAAACTATTCAGCATTACATTCTGCTTATTTAATTATTCCAGCATCATTAGCCATCGCAATAGGGATGCCCCTAGCAACAAAAATGTATAGAACTATTAGTGCCAAGATGTTAATTGGAATTGGCTTAGTTGTTACTGCGGGTGGCCTAGCAATGCTAGGTATGATTAAAATCAATACTAACCAGGATATAATTGTTAGTTGTAATATTATCATTGGTATAGGACTTGGCTTTACGGCTATTGCCTTAACTTCATCAGTTAAATATTTACCAGTAGAAAAAACTGGTATTGGATCTGGGGTAGTTAATGCTGCTAGATATGTTGGTCAAGCGATAGGAATGGCATTATTAGTGACCGTACTTAATAATAACGTAGCAAGTGCTAAAAATAATATTCGAGAAACTGCATATACTCAAATTCATAAGAGAAATCTTTCTCCAGAAGTTAAAAAAGTGGCTCGACAACAGATTAGCTTAGTTTTTAAAAATTCAAAAAGTGATAATAAGATAAATAGTAAGCAAAAACAGATGAAAGTTAAAATAATGCAAGCTGCTGAGGATACAGCTAATTTACCAATTCCAAAGGAAGGAACAGCTTATAGAAAATTATATTTAGCAAGTCAAAAGCTAAATCATGGAACCGAAAAATTAGGTATATTACCAGTACCTCAATTAAAGCTAGGTATAAATGCTTTAAGTAAGGGACAAAGAAAAATAGGAATAGCTATTAAGTTATTGGCTCAAAAACAACAATTGATTTCTGCGTTAAATAAAATTCAAGCAACGAAGAATAATGAACTTGCAAATGCTTTTGCGCAGGTGTTCATCCTAACTAGTTTATTAACGATTATTTGGTTGCCTTTATGTTGGTTTACAGATCGAAAAGAAGCCAGTAACTAGTGGTAGAGATACTTCTTTATAATAGTAATTAATTTTAATATAATTTGATCTAAGGAAAGTAAAAACACAATTCGGTTGGTAGTCCGAATGTATGATTTATTCATATCAGTAACCTTCCCTCCTAGGATGTCCCTCTTTCCTCTTAATTTTTAGGAGGGACATAATGATTAAAGGTGTATTAACTATTATT
>DBFNNF010000019.1:0-4737 GCA_048407585.1 Lactobacillus johnsonii
TTTGATTAATAAATTATTTTTATCTTTGACTAATAGTACTAGTATTACAGCAAGTCTTGTAGTTCTAATTGCGAGCATGAGTATTTTTTCAATCACTTACTATTATGGTAAAGATAAGCTTCAACAAAGGTTAAAAAGCAAAAAGTAAGAACCGAATTGGTTGAAAAAAGTATTAAATCGATCCAATTATCATTCTTATTAAAAAATGATAGTAAAATTAACAAATGAATGATAGTATTTAAACAAATATAATCCTTTGGAGGACAAAAACATGAAAAATGAATTGGCACAAGTATTGAATGATTTCATTTCACTTGCTAAGACTCATTATGATCGAAAAGGTAACGAATACTTATTAGAACAATTAGAGATTGCCTTAGATAAGACGAATAACAATGTTCAAGATGCGGTAAACGAAGCACGAACAACCTATCAAAATGTGAATACGATTTGTTTAGTAAACCATCTCCATTTAGAAAAAGATGAAGAGGCATTACTTGAAAAAATTAAAGAAATTTCAATGAGTAAAGGCTGGCTTGGTGGCTTAAACAGCTGGAATACTACCAATACTTGGCCTGGAAGGTAGGAATGAAAATGCAAGCTTTTTATTATGCAATGCCAACTTTAGCAGTAATTGTAATTGCAGCATATATTTTTACTTCAGTTAAGATTCATAAGTTTATCTGGTTTTCACCAGTTGTTTATTTAGCTTTGATAGGAAGTATAGGACTCTGGATTAAAATTGGTACAAATATTTTTTCTACCTCAGAAACTGGAGTTTTCGGATTGCTTACACTAGAAGCAATTCTCTTAGAGGGAATTATTGAAGAATATAGATATCAAAAACAGAATCTTGAAAAGAATGAAGAGTAGCAAAGTAGCTACTCTTTTTTAATATATCAGCTTTATGTGCATCTTTTCTCAAAGTGAACTAAAATGGAGCTGGAAAAAGGAATAGAAGTGATAACGTTGACTGAAAAAGATGATGAAGACGATGAGATAATTAAGGTGGCTCAATTATCCGTCGAAGATGCATTAAAAGAATTAAATACAGAGCAAGCTGGTTTAACTATTGATGAAGTACATACTTTGCAGCAAACATATGGAAAAAATGTTTTTGCTAAAGCAAAACAAGAACCACTATGGAAGAAGTTTATAGCTAACTTTACAAGTTTAATGGCGATTTTACTTTGGGTAGCAGGGATAATAGCTTTCTGCGCAAATTTAGTACAACTAGGAATTGCCATTTGGGCTGTAAATATTATTAATGGGATTTTTAGTTTTTGGCAGGAATTTCAGGCTGATAAGGCAACCGAAGCTTTAGCGAATATGTTACCTTCATATACTCGTGTTGTGAGAAATGGTAAAGAAGAAAAAATTCTGGCTAAAGACTTAGTACCAGGTGACATAGTCAAACTAGAAGAAGGGGACGATATCCCAGCTGATATTCGTGTGATTGCGGCAACAAGTGCTCAGGTAGATCAATCATCCCTAACTGGTGAAGTAAATCCAGTGCATAAAGATACACATCGAATTGAAAACGTCGAAAAGAAAAATCATGCTGATCTTAATAACATGATTTTTTCTGGTACAAACATGATGAAAGGAAACGTTACAGGTGCTGTTGTTAAGACAGGAATGAATACTGACTTTGGTAAAATTGCTGAATTGACACAAAATGTTAAGCAACAAAAGAGTCCACTTGAAAAAGAACTTGATACTTTAACGAAACAAATTTCAATTCTAGCAATTTCTATTGGTATTATTTTCTTCTTAGTTGCAACTTTCTTTGTACATTATCCTTTAGTAAAAGCCTTTGTTTTTGCTTTAGGGATGATTGTGGCTTTTATTCCAGAAGGATTAGAGCCAACTGTTACATTGTCATTAGCCGGAGCAGTTCAAAGAATGGCAAGAAAGCATGCCTTAATTAAGCGTTTATCTAGTGTTGAAACGCTAGGGTCAACTTCTGTCATTTGTTCTGATAAAACGGGTACTTTAACTAAGAACGAAATGACGGTAAAAGAACTTTGGACTTTAGAGAAGAGCTACCATGTTTCTGGTGAAGGTTATGCAGTGCGGGGTCATATTAAAGAAGGACCAACGCATATTTTTGCAAAAGATAATGACGCCTTGAAGGAAGTATTACTTGGTGGTGTTTTTGCAGATAATGCAAGAATTCAAAAGCCTGATCAGCAACATCCACGCTACCAAATCTTAGGTGATCCAACTGAAGCTTGCCTTGAAGTTGTTGCAAGAAAAGGAAAGATAGATGTTGAAGCAGAAGTAGAAAAGACGCCACGCGTTAAAGAATTGCCATTTGATTCAAGTAGAAAAATGATGACAGTAATTCAGAGCTCCGATGGTACACACCGTTTCAATACCTATACTAAAGGTGCCCCAAATTGTGTGGTTGATAAATGTACCTCTTACCTATGTGACGGTAAAATTCAGCCTATTACCCAGGAAATAAAAGATAAGATTATGAGAGCAAATGACGGCTATGCTAAAGATGGCTTGCGTGTCTTAGCAGTTGCTGGCCGTAATCTTGATCAAAAGCTAATGGATAATTTAGATCTTGCAACAATTGATACAGTTGAAAGAGATCTCACCTTCTTAGGGTTAACCGTTATGATGGATCCGCCAAGAGCTGAAGTTTATAAGGCAGCCCGTGAATGCCGCAAGGCTGGGATTAAAGTTACGATGGTTACTGGTGACTATGGTTTGACCGCTAAGAGTATTGCTCGTGAAATTGGCTTGACTGATCCTGATAAGCCACTGACAGTCATTACTGGGGATGCTTTAAAGACGATGCCTGATGAAGAGTTAAGACATTATCTTGAAGGTGAGGTTGTTTTTGCTAGAATGGCCCCTGAACAAAAATACCGTGTTGTTTCGATGTATGAAAAAATGGGTAAAATCGTTGCTGCCACTGGAGACGGCGTTAATGACGCACCTGCTTTAAAGAAAGCAAATATTGGTATCGCTATGGGTGGAACGGGTACTGATGTTGCAAAAGAAGCAGCCGATATGATTTTGACTGATGATAATTTTGCTTCTATTGTAGGTGCTATTAAAGAAGGACGCGGTGTATACAGCAATATTCGTAAGTTCTTAATTTACATTTTGAACTCAAATATGCCTGAAGCCGTTCCATCTGTTCTGTTTTTACTTTCAGGTGGGGCAATTCCATTGGCTTTGACTGTAATGGAAATTTTATTTATTGATCTAGGTACTGACATGATTCCAGCTCTAGGTTTAGGACGAGAAGATCCTGAAAAAGGAATTATGGATCGGCCTCCAAGATCACCAAAGGATCATTTGATTAATAAAGATGTCCTGGCAAAAGCCTTTCTCTGGTATGGTTTAATTGCTTCGATAATTGCTACAGCTGCCTTCTTCATTGCGAACTTTTATCGTGGTCATATTTTTCCTAATTTGCCAGCAAGCGGCTGGGATTATCGCCAAGCAACTACTGTAACTTTAGCGGCAATTATTTTTTGTCAGATTGCGGCAGTCTTAAATATTCGGTATGCTAGACAGTCAATGTTTAACAAATATTTCTTTAAGAATTCGATGATTTTTATTGGGATTATTATGGAAATTGTCTTGCTACTATGCATTTCTTATGTGCCAGTCTTTCAGTCATTTTTTGGTACCGAGCCGCTTAATGCACATGATTGGATGATGCTAGTATGTATCCCGATACCATTAATTTTAATTGACGAGTTAAGAAAATGGATTTTAAGAAAAGAGTCAAAAAATAAATAAACTTTAACTGCTAGTTTTAACTAGCAGTTTTTTCTTGCTAAAATAGTAAAAATACGGAAGGTGGCGAAAGTATGAAAAAAGGATTAGTAATGGAAGGTGGCGCAATGCGCTGCATGTTTACTGCTGGAGTAATCGATACTCTAATGAAAGCCGGCATTGATTTTGATGGTGCAATAGGTGTGTCAGCAGGAGCTGCATTTGGTTGCAATTATAAGTCAAGACAAATAGGAAGAGTTCTGCGTTATAACGTAAAATATGTTAGTGATCCACGTTTATCTAGTTGGCAATCGTGGCTAAAGACCGGTGATTTATATGGCGCAGATTTTTGTTATCGAGAATTACCAGTAGAATTAGATGTATTTGATACCGCTGCTTTTCAAAAAAATCCCATGGATTTTTGGTGTGTGGCAACTGATATTAATAATGGAGAAGCCGTCTATCATAAATTGATTTCAGGTAAAGAAGCAGATTTGCAGTGGATCCGGGCTTCTTCTTCAATTCCAGTTTTTGCGCGGCCAGTTGAAATTGGGAGTCGTAAGTATTGGGATGGTGGAATTAGTGATTCAATTCCCATTAAATTTTTTGAAAAAATTGGCTATGACAAGAACGTTGTCATTTTAACGCAGCCCCTCTCTTATCGAAAAGAAGCAAGTAAACTATATCCAGCTTTAGAATTAGTCTTACATCAATATCCTGCTGTCTTGAAAAAATTAAAGACAAGAGCAAAAGATTATAATGATGTGCTTAATTACATTAGAAAAAAAGAAGTACAAGGCAAAATGTTGGTTATCAGACCACCTTATCCTTTAGAAATTGGCACAATGGAGAAAGATCCCCAAGAATTGAGGCGCGTATACCAAATCGGTGTAAAAGAAGCTAAGAAAAATTTACAAGCAATAAAAACTTATTTGAGTGAATAATCTTCTTGAATGACTTGTCTAGATTACATTTCATTCGCTATAATTAACA
>DBFNNF010000020.1:0-12008 GCA_048407585.1 Lactobacillus johnsonii
TTAATTAATTTAATGAAAATGAGCTAGTGCGATGGTGTGCTAGCTCATTTTTTATATAGAAAATTTTTTACTTTTAATAGCTTTAGTTTTGACTAATATTGAATGAATGTGAATGATTTTGACGAAAAATGATTGAATTTATATCTGAAAGCGTTTATCATATTAAATGAGGTGATGATGAACGATGCTGACCGAGGAACGTCAACAAGCTATAGCAACCTATATTAATAAACACAGTATCTGTCGTGTTAATGAATTATGTAAGTTGACTAAGTCATCAGAGTCAACAATTCGCCGTGACCTCATTGAATTAGAAAAGCGTGGCGTGATTGTTCGGGTACACGGAGGAGCACGCTCACTGCAGGATTATTCACGTGATGTTGAACAACAAGTGAGATTTAATCTTAATGTTGACAATAAACGTGAGATTGCACGTTTTGCTGTGATAAATCATGTTACTAATGGAGATCATATTTTTCTTGATGCTGGAACGACAACTTATGAAATGGTGCCATTCTTGCGGGAGGTTAATGATTTACATGTAGTTACTAATGGTGTTGATGTTGCACTAGCATGTTTAGACAATGGAATCCATACTCGCTTGTTAGGGGGCGAGGCTAAGCTTGAAACGCATGCGGTAGTAGGCAACACAGCCATGAAGCAGCTACAAGAAATGAACTTTACAGTTTCATTTATTGGAGCTAATGGTTTAACAGCAGATGGTCAATTTACTACGCCAGATCCAGCAGAAGCTGGTATAAAAAAAGCTGCTATTAAGCAGGCTAAAGAATCTTTTATTTTAATGGATAGTAGTAAGATTGGTGCAGCAAATTTTGCAAGTTTTGCACATATCAATGAGGCAATACTCATCACTAACAATTTAAGTACAGGTAAAGAAAATATCTTACCTGAACAAATCAGAGTTGAGGAGGCTCGGTCATGATTTATACTGTTACAGTTAATCCAGCATTAGACTATGTTATGCAATTAGAAAAGGTGGAAGCTGGTAGTGTTAACCGTTCAAATGATTGTCAATTTTTAGCTGGTGGTAAAGGAATTAATGTTTCTCAAATTTTGAACCAACTTGATGTTGATAACACTGCTTGGGGATTTGTTGGTGGTTTTACTGGCAAAGAATTAGTTCGCCAATTAAACGTTAAAAAAATTGAAAGTGATTTTGTAACTATTTCTGACGATACCCGTGTTAATGTGAAAATTCATGCTCAAAAAGAAACTGAAATTAATGCGGCTGGTCCAAAGATTGATGCACAAGAAATTACTGCATTTAAGGCGCGTTTGGATGATCTTAATGAAGGCGATATTGTTGTATTAAGTGGTAGTTTAGCACCAAGTTTACCAACTGACTTCTATGAACAATTATTACCAACTATCAGAGAAGCTGGTGCTGAATTTGCAATTGATACTACTGGGGAAGCTTTACTTGCAACTTTGAAGTACCACCCATTAGTTATTAAGCCTAACCATCATGAATTAGCAGCTTTATTTGATACAAGCTTTGCTAATGATCAAGAAATGCTTGAAGCAGCTAAGAAACTTTTAGACATGGGTGCACAAAACGTCATGATTTCTATGGCTGGCGACGGTGCATACTTAGTGACTAAGGATCATATTTACCATGCAAGTGCTGCTGTTGGTACTGCTGTTAACTCAGTTGGCGCTGGAGATTCAATGATTGCCGGCTTTGTAGGTACTTACTACAAGACTCATAATGTTGTTGAAGCATTGAAAGTCGGATCTGCTTGTGGTGGTGCTACTGCATTTACTGAAGATATTGCAGTTAAAAGTCAAATTGATGCTGTTTTACCACAAATTACAGTTGAAGAAGTAAAGTAGTTAAAACTAAATAATACAGTTAGGATAGGGAGTTATTTTCATGAAAATTGAAGATCTTTTAAGTCCTGATTTAATGATTATGGATCTGAAGGCTACTACTCAAGAAGAAGCTATTAAAGAAATGGCTGATCTTGAAGTAAAGCAAGGCGTTGTAAATAACGAAGAAGAATTCATTAAATCAATCTGGGCTCGTGAAAAAGAATCAACAACTGGTATTGGTGAGGGAATCGCCATGCCACACGCAAGAAACAAGTACATTAATCGTGCCGCTGTTTTATTTGCCAAAAGTCCTAAAGGAATTGATTATAAAGCTCTTGATGGACAACCAGTTCATTTATTCTTTATGATTACTGCACCAGCCGGTGCTGATAACACACACTTACAAGCTTTAGCTAAGTTATCAAGTTTACTAATTAATCCAGATGTTGTTAATGCTTTAAAGGCAGCAACTACACCAGAAGAAGTTATTGATATCTTTAAAAAAGCAGAAGCTGAAAAGGATGCTCAAGATAAGGCCGATGCCGAAAAGAGAAAGGCCGAAGCTGCAAAAGAAGCATCTAAGCCTGCTAGCGAGCAAAAGCCTTTAATTGTTGGTGTTACTGCATGTATCAATGGTATTGCACACACTTATATGGCTCAAGAAGCTTTAATTAAGGCTGGTAAAAAATTAGGCGTTGATGTTCGTATTGAAACTAACGGTTCTGAAGGTGTAAAGGATAAGCTTACTCCAGAAGAAATTAAGCGAGCAAAAGGTGTCATCATTGCCTCTGATAAAAAAGTTGATATGCCACGTTTCAATGGTAAAGAACTTATTATGAAGCCTGTTGTAGATGGTATTAATCATCCAAAAGAGTTAATCGAGGATATCTTAGAAAATAAGGCTCCAATTTACCATGCTGATAGTAGCGCAAGTTCTAGCGACGATGATGCAAAAGAAAAACAAGGTTTGTGGGCATCTATCTACAAGAACTTGATGAGTGGTATTAGCCACATGCTTCCATTCGTTATCGGTGGTGGTATCTTAATGGCCATCTCCTTCATAGTGGAAAACTATATGGCTGGTGGCGCTAAGAACCCTGCATTTATTTTCTTAAATAGTGCTGGTAACTTAGCCTTTGCATTTATGGTTCCTGTGTTAGCCGCTTATATTGCTGAATCAATCGGCGACTTACCTGCCTTGATGCCAGGGTTTGTTGGTGGATACATGGCAGCCATTGTTAACGGTACTAACGGCTTACAAGTTAACGCACAAGCACATGCTGTATCTCCAGCTGGATTCTTAGGTGGTATCGCTGCAGGTTTCATTGCTGGATATATGATGATTGGATTGAAGAAGTTATTTGCTAAACTTCCAAAATCAGTAGAAGGTATGAAGCCAATGTTGCTTTACCCAATTTTGGGCTTGCTTTTCATTGCTTTGATTATGTTCTACATCATCAACCCAATCTTTAGTTCAGTTAACTTTGCTATTACCCACTTCTTGAACAGTATGGGTACTGGTAACCTTGTAATTTTGACAATGATCCTAGCTGGTATGATGGCTATCGATATGGGTGGTCCTTTCAACAAGGCTGCTTATGTCTTTGCTTCAGGTGCATTTGCAAACGATCCACATTCTGCAACTGCTGCAGTTATGATGGCTGCTGTTATGGTTGGTGGTATGGTTCCTCCATTTGCTACTGCAATTGGTACTACTTTCTTTAAGAATCGTTACACTAAGGAAGAGCGTCGTGCTGGTGTATCAAACTGGATTTTAGGTTTCTCATTCATTACTGAAGGTGCTATTCCATTTGCTGCGGCTGATCCAGGTCGTGTAATTCCTTCCTGCGTAATTGGTTCAGCAGTTGGTGGTTTACTTGTTGGATTATGGCATATCCAAGTACCAGCTCCTCACGGAGGACTATGGGTATCTCCATTATCTAACCACATTTTACTTTACTTCGTTGCTACAATTGTTGGTTCTATTGTAGCTGGTCTAATTATGAGTTTCTGGAAGAAACCTGTTTCTGAAGACCCAGATGAATAAAAATAATTAATTAATGTAAAAAACATTTATTATAAAGGTGAAAGTAAGCGCTTTATATATGCTCTTTACTAGCAAGAAAGCTATAACTTAATACTCACCTAATACTAGAAGTATGAGGATAAAATTATGGTTTCCAAGAACAATTATAGTGAAAAAATGCGAAAAATTAGACCGCAAAAGCAACGCTTCTCTATTCGTAAGTTTACTGTAGGGGCTGCTTCTGTATTAATTGGTTTAACCTTTATGGGGATTAATAATCAGGAAGTTCAAGCTGACACTACAGTTGCTCCAGAGGAAAGCGTAAAAGTAGAAAGTAGTACAGCTAGTGACATAACCGAAAAAATAGAGAGTGTAGTAAATACTGAAGAACAAAGTGTGTCTACTACTGCAAATCAAACAGAAGTTATGTCGACAGAAGAAAATAATGAAGTAGAAAATGATGGATCTGCTTCTGTTGAGACTGGTAATGAAGAAGTGAAAAATGATCAGTCTATTTCTTCTGTAGAAACAAATAATGTAGAAGAATCAGCAACTAACGAAGTAGTAACTTATAATGCTGCGTCAACTAATGAAGATATAGCAGTAAATAATCAAAATACTACTCCTGTAGAAGAAGCTCAAGCAGTTGAAGATGTAGAGAAAAATGCTGCTTCTGTAGATGTACAGCCAGTTGGGAGTGTAGGAAGCAATACAGTTTCCGTAGAAGAAACACAACCAACTGAGAAGGTAGAAAACAATACTATATCTGTAGAAGTAGATCAACCTATTGAAAATGTAGAAGATAGCACCACTTCTGTGGAAGAAGTAGCTCCTATTGAAGCTGAAACTAAGGTTGAAAATGAAGCTTCTCCAATTGAAGAATCAGTAGTTAAAGAAAATACGACTATTCAGTCGAATGCTAAAGAAGTTCAAAGTAAAGCTGCTGTAACTATTCCGGGAACAGATGCGGATAATTACCCGAAAAAAGCGGGAGATTTAATTGGTGATAATAGGTACATTTATCAAATTTTAAATTTAACTTTTACGAATTATAACAAATTAATTCTTTCCGTGAATCGGACTAATCTATCTGATGAAAATCTTTATGCATATGTAACTGATAGTAATTTTACAAAAATTCTATCCACTCACACTATTCAAGCTGATCATTTTAAGAAGATTGATGTAAATGGCCAGAATTTTTTGATAGTTAACAGTGGTAAATCTAATATTTCTATTAATGGAAGTGAAACGCCTGTTGGAAACGCTAGTACAGTAGTAGGAAGCCATACAATTGAATATGGCTTAGGAAATATTACGGATGGAGTTGCAACTTCAATTGGTGAAATTATCCCCGTTTATACTGAACAGTCTGTGATTAAGTACTACTACAATCAAAATGGTAACTTAGTTGAAATTCCAGGCACGGATAAATATCCTAATGTTAATGTATCTGGGTGGACTGGACAAGAATTTGTTGTTAATAACGTTGATCAATACAAACAGCTAATTGACGGCTTTTACTTAGATGCTTCAAATATTCCTAGTGGATCGTTTACTGGAACTCTTTCTCAGTTCGGAAATGGTAGTTACTATAAGAAGGTTTATTATCAATCAACTAATCTAACAGAAGGTACTATCAACCAATTGAGAGTTGATTTTACGGTAGTTTACCGTCAAATTGACGCTACTGGTAAGATGGAAGTTCTGATGTATGATGGCAAAGACATGACTAAGGTTATTGAAAGCCATACTGTAGAAGCTGGTAAATCAGTTAACTTCTCTCATAACAACTACACAGCTAGAAACCCATTCGTAACTGACTCGGCTCATGAAGTGCAGTTTGTTTATAAAGAATTAGGTTCTTTAATTTTAGTTGATGAAAACGGGAAAGAACTCCATTCACCTATAAAATTTAACAATGATTCAAAAGATCCGACTAAGGCTGGTCTAACCTATACACCGGTTATTGAAGGATATATTGCTGATATTGAATATGTAATTCCAGAAGATCCGGGTAAAGATATCACGGTTATATATCGTTTACGTGAGGATGCTAAAGCTACAATTACCATTGTTGATTTAGATAATTTAGAGAATAATGGTGGTAAAGTTGCAGAATTAAATGCAACTGGAAAAGTATATTCTGTAATTAATTTTGTTGACTTAAGTACTACACTCCAAGACTTGATTGATAGAGGATATGTAGTTATTAGCAATGATTTTAAACCAGGAACAAAATTTGATGTAAAAGATTTAGAATTTAAGATTGAGTTAAAGCATGGTCTTGAAGAAATTAATGAATCACAATCTGTAGATAAAATTATCAACTATGTAGATGGGGTTGGTAATAAGCTACATGATTCAGTTACACAAACAGCCATTTTCAAGACGAATGGTTATCGTGATAAAGTGACTGGAAAGATTGTAGAAGTAACAGAAGTTGAACACGATGATGGTTACTTAATTGCTATTGAAATTACCAATAAGGACGCTAGTTTACAGTGGACTTCTAAGACGGATGTCTTTGAATCGATCGAATCTCCAGATATTGTTGGTTACACTACTACGCAAAAATGGAGTACTGCAGATAAAGTAGATCAGGATGTAAAGCATAGAGTAGAAAATATCGTTTATGAGAAAAAAGCACAAGTTGGTACAATTACTTTTTGGGATGAAACTTCTAACAAGCAACTTGGATCAACTATCAATATTGCGGGTAATTACCGGGAAGTAATTAACTATCAAATAATTGAGAATGTTTTAAATAGCATTAAAGACTATGAAAATAATAACTATATCTTAGTAAGTAATCCTTTAACTTATGCCACAACATTTGGGGATGCAGAGTACAATCCTGGCTGTAATGACTTTAGGGTTGTTTTAAAACATAAAATCGCTGAAAATACACAAAATAAAGAAGTAAACCGAGTGATTACTTATGTTTATGCGGATGGACCTAATAAAGGCCAAGAAGCTGCAAATTCTGTTACCCAAAAAGTTACATTTATTGGAACGGGCCAATATGATTTTGTTGATAAAGCTTGGATTGGTGATATCGTTTGGACAACTGAAGCCGGCGATATGAACTATACTTTTGCTCAAGTAGAATCACCAAAAGTTACAGGATATGGCGCAGATAGAGGAATTGTAGAAGCTAAGATAGTAAGTGGAAGCTCTGATAATATCACTGAAGAAGTTCTTTATTATGCAAATCAAACGGGAGCTAGCATCCAATACATTGATGATGTAACGGGACTAGTTATCAGTAGGGATGAAGTACATGGTAAAGTTGATCATCAAATTACCTGGAATCTAAACCATGAACAGGTCCTTAACCTATTCCTAGAAAACGGGTACAAACTGGTAAGTAGCGACTATGAATTTGGTAAAGATTACTACTATTCTGCAGATGAAGCTAAGAATAGCTTTACAATTCATTTAACTAGAGATGTGATCATTATTGACCCAACGAATCCAGATAACCCAGCTTATGGATCAGAAGATTACATTAAAGAAGTAATTCAAGAGATTCAATATGTTTTTGAAAATGGCAGTATCGCAGCTGAAAGTAATAAGCAAAATATCAAGTTTACAGCATACGGTGTTGTAGATAAAACAACTGGAAAATATGTAGTTCTTGATGAAAATGGCAAGATTGTTGTTGATGAAAATAAACAACCAATTGAAGGGACACTTACTTGGACAGCAGGTGTAACAGATCCGAAATTTGCTGAAGTAGTATCACCAACTCTAGCTGGTTATACAGCAGATAAAACTTGGGTCTCTGGTAGTACTGTAACTGAAAATACTCCAAACAAGGTAATTGTGGTTACTTATACTGCAAATGCAGCTAAGGCAGAAATTATCTACGTTGATGAAACTACAGGCAAGCGATTGGAAACTGCAGTAGTTGATGGTAAGTACAACGAAACCATTAACTACAGTACAGCAGATAAGATTAAATACTACGAAAGCTTAGGTTACGAATTAGTCAAAGATGGTTATGTTGGCGGAGAATTCGGCGAAGATACAAAGACTTTCTATGTAACATTCAAGCATGGAACAGTAATAGTAACTCCAGAAAAACCAGGTAAGCCAGATGAACCAATTAACCCAGACAATCCAGATGGACCAAAATACCCAGCTGATTCTGCTAACTTGAACAAAGATGTAACTAATACTATCCACTATGTTTACGCAGATGGAACAACAGCTAAACCAAGTCACGCACAAACTTTAACTTTTGTTGGTTCAGGTGTGATTGATAAGGTAACTGGTCAATATGTAGAAGTCGATGAAAATGGTAATGTAAAGCTTGACGAGAATGGTAACCCAATTCCAGGTAAATTAACTTGGACAGCTAGTGATGGAACAACGTTTGTCGAAGTAGTTTCTCCAACAATTGTAGGCTACACTCCAGATAAAGGAGTAGTTAATGCAGTTGAAGGAATTAACCAGGATAGTAAGAACCTAGAAACAACAGTTATCTACACTGCCAATGCAGCTAAGGTCGAAATTATCTATGTTGATGAAACCACAGGTAAACAACTAGAAATTGCAGTAGTTGATGGTAAGTACAACGAAACAATTAACTACAGTACAGCTGACAAGATTAAGTACTATGAAAGCTTAGGTTACGAATTAGTCAAGGATGGTTATAGTGGTGGAGAATTCGGTGAAAACACAAAAACTTTCTATGTAACATTTAAGCATGGTATTGTTCATGTACATCCCGATAATCCTGGAAAGCCTGGTGAAAACATTAATCCAGGGGGAGACGTGAAATATCCAACTGATTCAGGTGTTTTGAATAAGGATGTAACTCATACTGTTCACTATGTTTATGCAGATGGAACAACAGCTAAGCCAAGTCACACACAAACTCTAACTTTTACAGGTTCTGGTCACATTAATAAAGTAACCGGAGAATATATAGAGGTTGATGAAGAAGGAAACATTAAGCTTGACGCAGATGGAAAACCAATTCTAGGTAAATTAAACTGGATTTCAGCTCTTGGAAATAGTTTCTTAGCTGTTCCGTCTCCAATAATTACTGGCCACACACCTAGTCATACAGAAATTAATGGCGTGGAAAATGTAGCTCATGATAGTGAAAATTATATTTATACTGTTACTTATACAGCTAATGCAGCTAAGGCTGAAATTATCTATGTTGATGAAAGTACAGGAAAACAATTAGAAAATGTAGTAGTTGATGGTAAGTACAACGAAACAATTAACTACAGTACAGCCGATAAGATTAAATACTACGAAAGCTTAGGTTACGAATTAGTCAAAGATGGTTATGTTGGCGGAGAATTCGGTGAAGAAACAAAGACTTTCTATGTAACATTCAAGCATGGAACAGTAGTTGTAAATCCAGAAAAACCAGGTAAGCCAGATGAACCAATTAATCCAGACAATCCAGATGGACCAAGATACCCAGCTGATTCTGCTAACTTGAACAAGGATGTAACTAATACTATCCACTATGTTTACGCAGATGGAACAACAGCTAAGCCAAGTCATACCCAAACTTTAACTTTTGTTGGTTCAGGTGTGATTGATAAGGTAACTGGTCAATATGTAGAAGTCGACGAAGATGGTAATGTAAAGCTTGACGAGAATGGTAACCCAATTCCAGGAAAATTAACTTGGACAGCTAGTGATGGTACAACATTTATTGAAGTGGTATCTCCAACGATTGTCGGCTACACTCCAGATAAAGGAGTAGTTAATGCAATTGAAGGAATCAACCAAGATAGTAAGAACTTAGAAACAACAGTTGTCTACACTGCCAATGCGGCTAAGGCTGAAATTATCTACGTTGATGAAACTACAGGTAAGCGATTAGAAACTGCAGTAGTTGATGGTAAATACAACGAAACAATTAACTACAGCACAGCAGATAAGATTAAATACTACGAAAGCTTAGGCTATGAATTAGTCAAAGACGGTTATGTTGGTGGAGAATTCGGTGAAGAAACAAAGACTTTCTATGTAACATTCAAACATGGAACAGTTACAGTTACTCCTGATGATAAATTTACCGAAGAGGATCCGATTAACCCAGACAACCCAGATGGACCAAAATATCCATTTGATTCAATTGCTTTAGATAAAACAATTACTCGTACAATTAAATATGTTTACGCAGATGGGACTAAAGCAAAAGATGACGTAGTTCAAAAGTTAAGATTCCGTGGTACAGCCATTATTGATAAAGTAACTGGTGAAGTTATTATCTTAGATGAAAATGGCAGAAAGATTTCCGATGGAATTAAATGGACAGCACTTGATGGAACTACATTTATCGAAGTCATTTCTCCAGATATTGCCGGCTACACTCCAGATAGGAAAGAAATTGGCAGTCTTGAAAATGTAGATAGTAATACTGACGATATCATTGAAACTGTAGTTTACAATAAGGATATCGTAGATCCAGAAGAACCAAAGGATCCAGTAGATCCAGAAGAACCGAAGGATCCAGTAGACCCAGAAGAACCAAAAGATCCAGTAGATCCAGAAGAGCCGAAGGATCCGGTGGACTCAGAAAATCCAGAGGATTCAAAAGTTCCAGTTCAAGCTGAAACTCCAACTGAATCACCTAATGATGCTCCTATTCTTCCAGACCAACTTTCCACTAATACTACTATTAAGGAAGTAGCAACTGTAGAAACCAAAGAATCTGGTAAGGCAGAAGCAGCTACAACTGAGGATGTTTCATTACCTCAAACTGGTCATAAACATTCTAATGCGGGACTTATTGGACTAGGATTAGCAACCATTGCGTCAATTTTAGGCTTAGCAGGTACTAGAAAGCGCAAGAAAGATTAAACTAGTTGAATAAAATAGTTTTGTGAAAAACGCTACCTCCGGGTGGCGTTTTTTAGTATAGTGGAGTGTGGATAATAAAAGTGGAAAGTGAGACTGAAAATGATTAAGCTTATTGCAACTGATATGGATGGTACTTGGCTAAGAGAAGATAAGACTTATGATAAGGAACTCTTTGAAAAAGAATTTCAAATTATGCAGGATCGTGATATTAAATTTGTTATTGCCAGTGGTAATCAGTATGAAAATATCCTCGATCGTTTTCCAAAAGCTAATAAGAATATGTACTTTGTGGCTGAAAATGGTGCCTTAGTAGCTCATGGAAATGAAATTCTTCAAATATCTGATTTATCTGACGAAGATTATCAAACCATGCTTGAAATTGTGGAAAAATTACCATATAAGGCTATTGTTGCTGGTGTAACTAGTGCATATGTTGAAAAAAGCAGTGGAAAAGAATTTGCGGAAGATCTAAAAAAGTACGTTAAGAAAATTCAAGTTGTTGATAGCTTTAACGATATCGATGATCGTATTTTTAAAGTAAGTCTTCGTGTTCCAGAAGATAAGATGCCTAAGGTCTTAGATAAACTTAGAGAAGATTATCCACAGATTGGTTTTGTCTCAGGTGCAAGTACTGCTATTGATATGCAGACTAAAGGAATGAATAAAGCTGTAGGTTTAGAATATTTAGGTAAAAAGCTTAAGATTAAATCTAGTGAAATGGTAACATTTGGTGATAGTGGTAATGATGTTGGTATGCTTAAGTTTGCAGGTACCAGCTTTGCTACGGCTACCGCTCTTCCAGATGCAAAGAAAGCTGCTAATCAAATTATTGGATCTAGTGAAGAATCAAGTGTGCAAAAGAAAATTCTTGAGTTACTCTCATAATTAAATGTAAGTTGAGATAGGTGAACAAGTTGAACGATCAAATTATTCGAGTTATTAGAGCTTTAAATCATCCCATTCGAATTCAAATTCTTTATTACTTAAATGACAATCAAAAAAGTAGTGTAAATAACTTGGTAAAACAGTTTGATGTTAGTCAGCCAGCTATTTCTAGACACTTGAGAATCTTAGAGGAGGCTAAGCTAGTTAAGAGTGAGCAAGTGAAGCAAGAGCGCTATTATAGTTTAGAAGATAAGCATGTAATTAAGATTCTAGATGTCTTGAGACGGCATGTTAATGAAGATTTTTAGTTCAAGAACTTGAATAATCACAGCAATTTTGACTGTCTTTTTTCTGAACATCTTTGACAAACATATAAAAATATGTTTATATAAAGATGTAATTTTAGAGAAAAAGCATTAAATTA
>DBFNNF010000021.1:0-7437 GCA_048407585.1 Lactobacillus johnsonii
GCATTTTTATATTTATTCAGAAAAATTATTCTACAACATGTCTCTCAAATGGATCATCAGAAATACCTTTTTCTAAAATATCTCTTGACCAGTGCTTAGCTGAGAAAAGAGAGTGGTCGCGGTAATTACCACAGGATTCAATCGTAGTTCCTGGAACATCTTCCCAAGTAATATTATCGCGAATTTCCTCAAGTGATTCTTTAAGTGCCTTAGCTACATCGGTAGTTGATGGAGTACCCCAAACTAAGAGGTGGAAGCCGGTACGGCAACCAAATGGTGAACAATCAATATAACCATCAATGCGGTCACGTAATAATCCAGCTAACAAGTGTTCAATGGTATGCAAGCCACCAGTAGGAATTGCATTTTCATTAGGCTGAACCAAACGAAGATCAAAATTACTAATTTTATCGCCTTTTTGTCCTTCTTCAACAGTAATCAAGCGGACGTAAGGTGCCTTTACTTTTGTGTGATCTAATTCAAAACTTTCAACTTTACCCATGATATTTCCCTCCGTTAAAAACTTTTCCAAATATTATTTGCTATCTTAACAACAAATTTAATCTTTTTCCATTGATCAGCTTCACTTAAAATGTTTCCTTCTTCAGTAGAAGCAAAGCCGCATTGGGTACTTAGGGCTAGATTCTCTAAAGGTACTAATTGGCCGGCTTCCGTGATGCGTTTTGCAATTGCAACTGGATCTTCTAATTCGCCATTTTTTGAAGTAATCAAGCCTAGAACAATAGTGACATTATCACGATTGTTCCAAATTTGCTTAATTGGTTTCAAATCACCAGCACGATCACTGTCATATTCTAAGAAAAAGCGATCATAGTTTAACTGACCAAGATATTTTGCAATTGGTTCATATCCACCAGAAAAAAGAAAAGTAGACTTGAAATTTCCACGACAAATATGTGTAGCAATTGTTAGATCAGCAGGCAGATTTTCTATTGACTTATTAATTACATAAACAGACTCTTCTGCTAATTGAACATATTTTTCATGTTCTTTGGGATCATTTTGCGTTTCATTTAATTTACTGATCAAAAAAGCCCAGGTAGTATCATCAATTTGAATATAGCGACAACCTAAATCATAAAAATGTTTGATTGTTTTATTGTAGGCTGTAGCTAGGTCGTCTAAGTAAGCTTTTTTATTATCGTAGAAGTTAGGCCAATTATCAGAGCGATTGTCCCGAAATAGTAGAGTTGGGGAAGGGATAGTTTGTTTAGCAATTGCATTTTTTACATTAGCGTTAACAAATTTAAATGCATCAAAAAAAGGATGGTCAGGATTATAGGCAACTTTTCCAGATAGCTCTGCATTATCGGTCCTAGTTTTAGCACCGTGGAACTTATAGCTCTCTTTGTAATCATATTTGGCAACGCCATTTAATCCCCACAAGAAGTCAAGATGCCACCAACTACGACGAAATTCACCATCTGTGACTGCTGTTAATCCTAATTCTTCTTCTTTTTGAATTAGCTTTTTAATTTCTTGATCCTCAATTTTAGTTAACTCTTCTTGTGAGATCTTTTCCTGATTGAAACTCTTTCTAGCTTCTTTTAATTCTTCTGGTCTTAAGAAACTACCAACAATATCGTAATGTGCTAATTTTGTCATCAAATCTACCTCTTAATTCTAACTAAAAATGTCTTTTAAATATTATCTGAAGATCCGCTGACAAGAGGGATCATAGAATGTAAGCTGCACATTCGATTAAATACCTGTTCACTAAAATATTCTTTTTTGATATTCAAAATAATCCCTCCTTTGAATTTAATAAACTAACTAAGCAAAAGAAAAAGCGCCCCAAGTATAGTTTTTAAACTACACTAGGGACGCTTAATAGCGTGTTACCACCCTGCATTCGAATTAATCTTACAATTAATTCCTCACTAAGTACTCCAACATTTGGAAGACTCGGACATGATAACGAACGTCAATCGTAAATTGCTTACTTAAATTAGCTTGCACTTTAATTTAGCTCCAAGACCATCTTCATTACATCAGCAACATCGGCTTGCACCTAATCCGACTCTCTGGGGGATGCTTTAAGTAATTACTCATCTTTTCTAAGCTTTAATTAATTTTGTTGTCATAATATTACAACGCTTAAAAAATAATGTCAATAAAAATTTTTAGTAAGCTATTCAACTTCAGCATCTACATCAGATTTTTCATTATTAAAAGTATTCCAGTTTAGTTCTCCGGTACGCTTAGCAGTGATAACACCAGCAACCATTGAGTCGTTAACGTTAAGGGCAGTTCTAGCCATATCAACAACTGGGTCAATAGCAATTAAAACACCTAAAACTGTTACTGGTAGGTTAAGAGCACCTAAGACCATTAGAGTAGTAAATGTAGCACCGCCACCAACACCGGCAACGCCGAAACTAGAAATAACGTCAATTACAACTAAACTTAAGACAAATTGCCATGAGAAAATGTTAACTCCAACAAGTGGGGCAGTGATTGCTGCTACCATTGATGGATAAATACCTGCACATCCATTTTGACCAATAGTTAAACCAAAGCTAGCGGCAAAGTCGGCAATGGTATCACTTACTCCCATTGATTCACGTTGAGTACGTACATTAAGTGGCAAACTACCACCACTAGTTCTAGAAGTGAAAGCAAAGACTAAGACAGGCCATGCCTTCTTGAAGTAGGTGATTGGATTAATTCCGTTAATTAAAAGTAGAACTGCATGAACAATGAACATAACAGCAATTGCAAGGTAAGCAGCAACGATAAAGACAAGCAGTTTACTCATTGTTGCAAAACTGTTAGTTGCAGTAGTTCTAGCAATCAAAGCAAAAATTCCATAAGGAGTGAGTTCAAGTACAATCTTAACTATGCGCATGATAACTGCACGTAAGGCTTGAATACCGCGTGCAAATGTAGCAGCTACATCTGCTTTTTCTTTCTTAATTTGTAAGAAGGCGATTCCAACAAAAATAGAAAAAATTACTACTGCAATTGTGCTAGTTGAGCGCATTCCAGCAAAATCTGCAAAAATATTTTGTGGAAAGAAGGATGTTATTTGTTGAGGAAGGGTCAAGCCTTTTAATTGAGCTTGGTGATCTTTAATAGAGGTAAGAGCAGTGGAGGAAGCAGACATTCCTTTAGCAAAGCCAGCCCCACCTAAATTAAAAATAGCTACACTACTGAAACCTAAGAAGGAAGCAACAGCTGTAGTTCCTAACAAAATAGCTAAAACACTGGTAGCAATTTTTCTAATCTTAGTAGTCATTTTTAGTTGAGTGAAGGCTCCAACTAAAGAAACAAAGATCAAAGGAATTACTAGCATTTGTAGTAAGGAAACATAGCCATCCCCGACAATTGAAATCCAGTCGATACTATTTTTAACAATATTGCTGTTAGCACCGAACATTAATTGAAGGGAAACACCAAAGACGATTCCGACGATAAGGGAGAGGAATACTAATTTAGTAAATCCCCAATTCTTTTTATGTAAGTAAGCCATACCAGCGAGAATAGCGATGGCCACTAAAATAACGAGAGTAGTTTGCACTTTATTCAACTCCAATTCTAAGCAAACAAAAAAGAGCCATTGGCCTAATGCCAACAGCTCTTGAGAAAAACCATAGTTATAACTTTGAAAAGCTAGTTTCTAACTAGAGAAATTCTTGGATGAACTAATGACTGTACGCCAAATAATTGCCAAATTTTTTGACAATTGCAACAACAAGAATTTGCTTGACGTACATTAAACATAATCATTAGCTCCTTTCTTACTTTTCACAAGTTATATTATCGTATAACTTACTTTTAGTCAACATCTAATTTTAAAAATAATTTATATTCCAAAAAAATATATTATGCCAACTTTATATGTAAAATACTGTATATAAACGTTGCAAGCCCTTTCGTTAGTGGGTATAATCAGGTTGAAGAGATGTAGATTTATGAGGTGAAATAAAATGGCAGAACCTAAATGGCTACAAGATTTAAAAGAAGAAGATTATATTAAAGAAGACTTTGATGCGACCGGTGAATCACGCTACACGGTCGAAGGTGTAGATAAAAATGATCCAGATTGGTTGAATAAGGCTGCTAAAAAAGTACATGCAGCTGAAGGGGACGACTATGTAAAGCTTGATGCTGGACTTCTTACCGTTAACCAAATTAATTGGATGCTTCGTCGTGCATTTGGTGAATTAACTTATGTAGATGATAATAATCAATTCTTGTGGTATAACAGACCAACTGATCCAAATAAGAAAATGCTAGCTAAACGTACGCCAGATCAAGTTGGTGATACAATGGGCGCTGTTCATCCAGATATTCGTAATGTTATTCCTGAAGCCAAGAAAGTTATTTATGCTTTAAGAAACAAGGTAGATGGTCATGATGAAGTGAAGATGCCCGTACCTAATGGCAATCGCCATAAGTTGATTCTTCATGACTACAAGCGAATTGAAGATGATGAAGGAAATTACGTGGGAACTTATGAATGGGTACAAGACATTTATCCATTTGTGAAGTACTTCTGTGAAACTACTGGTCAAAAGCTAGTAGACGATCCAGATGCTACAACGGGTGCAACTTATAAGAGGGATGAAGTTGATACTGCTACTGGTGCATCTAAGCATGAAGAGCATGTGGAAAAGAAGCAAGAAGAAACTGATACAAGTTCCGGTGCTTCAGAGTATTAATTGAATAATATTTTATAAAATGCCACTTAATCTTGGTCGTAATAAACCTTGATTTGGTGGCATTTTTATATTTAGAAATGAGATTTAATAAATAAATCCAACTAACAATATATTGATAACCCGAAATATCTTATCAATGGTACAGACCATTATTTTGAAGAAATCATTAATGAAAGCTTCTTACTCCATTAGTTCTAGTAAAAAGCTAAAACTAAGAAAATGAAATATATTTCAGATTTTGACAAGATATTTGAAACATCTGAAATAGAATTCTTAACTCTTGAAATCGCTTTCTTAAACTGGAAAATAGCGGTATAAATAATGTGTAAGCTAGCTGAGAGGAAAGACAAGGAAAAGTCTTTCAAGATATATCTAAAAGAGAATCACAAAAAAGGGAGTAGAAACTGTATGACTAAAGATAATCGTAAGTTTTCAGTTGTTATTGCTGGTGGCGGTAGTACTTTTACACCAGGATTTGTACTGAACTTATTACAAAATCAAGATAGATTTCCATTAAGAAAGTTAAAGTTCTACGATAACGATGCAGAACGCCAAAAGAAAATTGGGGATGCAGTAGCAATCATTATGAAAGAAAGAGCTCCAGAGATTGAGTTCGAATATACTACTGATCCTAAAGAGGCATTTACCGATGTAGATTTTGTTATGGGATCAATTCGTGTCGGTAAATATCACATGCGTAGCTTAGATGAAAAGATTCCTTTAAGATATGGGGTTAATGGTCAAGAAACTACAGGACCCGGAGGAATGGCATACGGTCTTCGTTCTATTCCAGCCATTATTCAAATTATTGATTGGATGGAAGAATATTCGCCTAATGCTTGGATGATTAACTACTCAAATACAATTGCAATCGTTGCTGAGGCTTGTCGTCGTCTTCGACCACATGCAAAAGTTATTAATATTTGTGATATGCCAATTGATATCATGACAAGAATGGCTCAAATTTGTGGATTGAAAGACTATCACGACTTAGACTTCAATTACTACGGCTTAAACCACTTTGGCTGGTGGAAAGGTGTTTGGGATAAGAAGACTGGTAAAGATTTAATGCCAGAACTTAAAAAGTATGTTTCAAAGAATGGCTACTGGGTAGGTGGCGATTTTGATAAAAATACTGAGCCTAGCTGGGAAGAAACTTTCAAAAAAGCAGCTGATTGCTACGCTTTGGAACCAAACACTTTACCAAATACTTACATGCAGTATTATTACTATCCACAATATGAAGTTAAGAATGCCGATCCACATCATACTCGTACTGATGAAATTCGTGAATATCGTCAAAAGATTGTCTTTGGTGAATGTGAGCGAATTGTTAAAGAAGGTACTGCAGAAAATAATATGTGGGATCGTAATGCGACTCACTCAGAATACATTGTCGATATTTGTCATGCGATTGCCTATAACACTGGTGAAAAGTTCTTAGCCAACATCCCTAATAATGGTGCTATTTCAAATATGGATCCTGATTCAATTGTTGAAGTTCCATGCTTAT
Organism: Lactobacillus johnsonii; assembly: GCA_048407585.1. GTDB lineage: Bacteria > Bacillota > Bacilli > Lactobacillales > Lactobacillaceae > Lactobacillus > Lactobacillus johnsonii_C. The sequence continues at coordinate 6,199 of DBFNNF010000021.1, forward strand.
TTACTTCACATGGTGTTGAACCAATGGCAACTGGTAAGGCCGGAATTTTCCAAAGAGGATTGATGATGGAACAACAAACCTGTGAAAAATTGGTTGTTGATGCATATGAACAACACTCTTATGAAAAGATGTGGGAAGCATTTGCACTTAATAAGACTGTTCCAGATGCACTTGTTGCTAAGAAGATACTTGATGATATGATTCCAGAAAACAAGCCTTACTGGCCAGAACTAAAATAGAAACTTAATAGATAGAAATTTATTAAAGGAGGACTTGTTAATCTGGTAGTTTAATAAGTCCTTCTTTTTGTGAGGTGAATGAATTATGATGCAGAAACTACAAAGATTTGGGGCGGCTATGTTCGTACCTGTCTTGCTTTTCTCATTTGCCGGTATTGTGGTGGCTTTAGGAAGTCTATTTAATAATGCAACACTTTTTGGCTCCTTAGCTAATCCTACAACTGGGTGGTATAAAGTATGGGACACTATTTCTGCCGGTGGTTGGACAGTTTTTAATCAAGAATGTTTGCTTTTTGTGGTTGGATTACCTATTGGTTTAGCTAACAAATCAAGAGGTCGTGCCGCAATGGAAGCCCTCATTACTTACTTAACTTTTAACTATTTCGTTGGAGCTATGTTGAGTCACTGGGGTGCGTTCTTTGGTGTACCAAACTTTAATAAGATTCAAATTACTGCTAATGCCACTAATGGTGGTTTAACTGAAATTGCTGGTATCAAGACTTTAGATACTAACATTGTTTTCTCTTTAATTATTGCTGGTATTGTTGTTTATTTACATAATCATTACTTTGATAAAAAATTGCCAGAATGGCTTGGAACTTTCCAGGGGTCAACGTATGTTTACTTCTTAGGATTCTTTGTAATGATTCCAGTTGCATTTTTAACTTGTTTAATTTGGCCTAAAGTACAGTTAGGTATTAACAGTATGCAACAATTTATTGTAAGTAGTGGATTTGTTGGTATTTGGATTTACTCATTCTTGAACCGTGTATTAATTCCTACTGGGCTTCATCACTTGGTATATATTCCGTTCCAATTTGGACCAGCTGTTGTTGCTGGAGGTCTTCAACCATATTGGTTAAAGCACCTGACTGAATATGCTGCAAGTACAAAACCTTTATCACAAATTGCGTCTGTAGAAGGATTCCAACTTTACGGTAACGAAAAAGTTTTCTTAGTACCATTTATTTGCTGGGCATTCTATGCAACTGCCAAGAAA
>DBFNNF010000022.1:0-8955 GCA_048407585.1 Lactobacillus johnsonii
GTTTTTTTGTTTAATAACGCAAAAGTCCTTATTCTGCCTATGAATAAGGAATATTGTTATAATAAGAATTGAAAGATCAATAATCTTGAGGAGGAAATTTATTATGAAAGATGAAGTTCAAGCTCCACAAGAGGAAACTCCTAACACATATTGGCGTTGGCTGGTAGAGTCATGGCGCTATCCTCTCGGCCACAACCTAGGGGAAAAGTGGTATGGAGTCGTTACCTTATTAGGTGAAGATATTGTATTATTCATTGGTTTAGCTATTACTAGTAATTATATTGCTAATATGTTTGATATTACGCTGATCCATCATGCATCAGGGTTTACCTTCTGGGCAATCGTAATTCTGTTCTGTGTTCAAATTATTACGATTCTTTGTTCCATGGTTGGTCACTTGTTCGTGTTCGGTAGTACCGGCGGCTTTTGGCAGTATGTCAACAAGGTTGCACAAGTAACTAACTGGAATTTCTGGATTGTAATTTGTGCATTCTTCTTCTTAATCCTAAGCTTAAGTTCAGGCTTGCTCGGATTTGGAGAAGCCTTAGTTTGGATCTTCTATGCACTGTTTTCTTTAGGTTCATTCTTATTGGTTGTTTGTCCTGATCCAGGAACCGAAAAGATGATCCATGATCCATTCTGGGGTGCAGTAATTTACCTAGTAATGATTGTTGTCATCTATGCTATTATTTGGGGCCTAGCCTTTAGCATTATGATCAACTTGTAGAAATATTAAATAAAAAAGATGTCGTTAATCTTCGCACTACGCGTTGATTAAACGACATCTTTTTTGTTGTGAGGGTTATTTTAACAAATCAGCTAGAGTATCCTCATTTGGATGATAGCTTTTATATCATTTTAAAATTCGAATTAAATCATCAAAATGATCATCCCAAAATTGGAAATTATCCTCATATGATTTGACCTTTTTCAAATCATTATAATGTTCTTTTACAAATATACTAGGCTTTTTATAATTGCCGTTTGTGTATTTTTTATAATCATTGTGCAATAGAATAAACAATATTTCTATTTCAGGACGCGTAGTTAAATTGGTTACCTCTGATATTTTTGGAAGATAAGCTTTAGGTACGACAAAATTTTCGGATCTTGAATCTAATATGCGGTATATATGGATCCTTTGTCCAAAACTCTTATTTAAGTATTGCTTGGCGAACCTCTTACCATTTCGGCACCGAATAACTTCTTCTTGTAACACATTCTCTCGAGTACACCTTAGTGCATCATGATCTAAGAGAACGTCAATTATTGCTTGTTCTGTATTTCCCTCTGCGATGAAAGCTACTAATTCATTATTCACGAATATTGTTCACCGCTTTCTTGGTAGCTTTTTTAAGCTGCATGTAAGCAGAATATTCTGGAGCAGTTCCGCCCAAATAATCTGATTCAAAGACATCACTCTTATTTAAATCACTTCTGACATTAGAAGACGAGTATCTTTGTAATTGAATCTGATTATCTCTTTTAGCAATATAAACTTCATCTCCTCGTTCTAAATCATCTAATAACTCGGAATAGTGAGTACTGAAAATCAATATTGCGCGGTTAACATTAACCTTTGGATCAGAAAAATCTTCAATAAAGGATCTAACGATAGCATGATTAAAGTGATTCTCTAATTCATCGACAAAAATTATTCCACCAGTTTGCAAAGCGGCAATCACACTTCCATATAAAGTAATTCCTTTAGCCGTTCCAGACGATAAATAATGCTCAATAACATCGAATGCTGTCGCATTAATTTCTTCTTCACGATTCTTGAATTTTAGACGGTATAGAATTTTTAATTGACCAGATTCGTCTCTATCTTGTTCAATTTTCAAATATTCAATGGTTGGATCTAAATAGTTTAAGATTTCGGTTGGGACGTCTTTATCTCCATATAAAAGGGCGTTTACATTTGCAAGCATTAAGTTACCACTAATAGATTGAACGGCATACTTTTTCTTTGCTTGAACTAATCTGAAAATTGAATCATCAGGAGATAGTAGCGAGGTAGCTTCTTCGCTCAATTTATTCCTATCAAAGAGTGGATCAACATTTTTGAAATTTAAGATATTTTTCTTGGTAGATCTCTTATTAAATTTCTTTTCGTAAATCACTTCATTGCCAATGATCCACTTTTTATTTGGACTAGTTTTATCTAAATTGAAAGTAATCACATCTTTATATAAAATCTCATCTTCACCATAAAAATAGGTCGTGACCTTTATTGGTTCTGTTCCAATAAAAATATCCTGAAGGGAAGTTTGGTCAATTGACATTCTATATAAAAGCAATTTAAGCATCCCGATGATGGTACTCATAATCGTTGTCTTACCGGTAGCATTTTTACCAACAATAGTGATGATATTATTGATCCAAAGATTTCCAGCAAGATGTGTTAGTTGACTTTTAGTGCTTTCTAATACACGTGCATCACTCATGAGTGAAAATTCTAATTCATCAGAGAACAAAGGATGATTTTCTATTTTCATTTTTAGAAAATAAAGTTTATTAGTCTTTTCATTCATTCTAAAATTCCTCCTTAAATACATAATCTGTGGCAGTATTCATCTATAATTATAGTTGATTGCTGAACTTTTATACAGACAAAGTGTTTAAAAATACAACTTCAGTTTATAAAAAAGCCATATCCATTAGCTTGATTGTTAACAGATATGGTTTGATAACTATTTACTGTGAATGTTGGAATGTAGAAACTTATTATTTATCTCCATCAAAGATAGAAGACTTAACAATAACATAGTCTACTACTCTGATTGCACTTAGATCTTTTCCACCAGCATAAGAAATTGAAGACTGTAGATCTTCTTGCATCTCACGCAAGGTATCTTTAATTGAGCCGCGGTATGGAACTAACATTTGCTTACCTTCGACATTGCGGTAGGCACCTTTTTGAACTTCAGAAGCTGAACCCCAGTATTGTTTATAACGCTTACCATCGATAGTAATTAAGTTGCCAGGGGATTCTTCATGACCAGCAAAAAGTGAGCCAATCATAACCATTGAAGCACCAAAGCGAACAGACTTAGCAATGTCACCATTATGGCGAATTCCCCCATCGGCAATTAAAGGCTTTCTAGCGGCTTTAGAACACATTCTAAGCGCTGCTAATTGCCACCCACCAGTACCAAAACCGGTCTTTAATTTAGTAATGCAGGCTCTACCAGGTCCAACGCCAACCTTAGTTGCGTCAGCTCCAGCATTTTCTAATTCACGAACTGCTTCAGGTGTGGCAATATTACCAGCCGTTAAGAAGGTATCAGGTAATTTTTCCTTAATGTACTTGATCATTTTAATGACATAGTCGGAATGACCATGTGCTACATCAATTGTTGTATATTCTGGAATAATGTTTTCCTTAGCAAGATAGTCGATGAAGTCGTATTCGCTATCCTTAATTCCAACTGAAATTGAAGCAAATAATCCCTTATCATGCATCATCTTAATAAAGTCAGCGCGTTTTTCTGGGTAAAAACGGTGCATAACATAATAGTAGCCATTTTCTGCAAGCCAGATGACTAAATCTTCGTCGATAACACTTTCCATGTTTGCGGGAACAACTGGGATTTTAAATGTTCGACTTCCGAATTTAACTCCTGTATCAGCCTCACTCCGGCTCTTAATAATACATTTATTGGGTACAAGTTGGATGTCATCGTAATCGAAAGCTTCCATACTAAAGTAATTGCTCATTTAATTTACCTCGTGCTCTTTAAAAACTACATGAGTTAATATACGGGTGAAGTAAGTCAAAGTCAAGAATAAAAATGAATATTTATTTTATTGATTATTAAAAATGTTCGGAAATCAATTGACTATTAAGATATAGATTGTTAAACTAGTCTTCGGTTTTAAGAAAATGATTTTTATGAGGTGAAATCAAATGACAGCAATAGCAGTTGTAGGTAGTCAATGGGGCGACGAAGGAAAGGGGAAAATTACTGATTTCTTAAGTAAAGAAGCAGCAATGGCTGTTCGTTCAAATGGTGGTAATAATGCCGGCCACACAATTGAAATCGGTGATAAGACTTTCAAGATGCGCCTAATTCCATCTGGAATTTTTGCTGCTAAGAAGGGTGCTGTAATTGGTAATGGTGTAGTTATCAATCCAGAAGTAATGTTCGGAGAATTAGATAACCTTGAAAAAGAAGGTATCGACATTAGCGGCTTGAAGATTTCTAACCGCGCACACATTATTATGCCTTACCACATTTTACAAGATACTTATCAAGAAGAAGCAAAGGGTGACAAGAAGATCGGAACTACCAAGAATGGTATCGGTCCTTGTTACATGGATAAGGCTTCAAGAACTGGTATCCGTGTTTGCGATTTACTTGAAAGAGATACTTTTGAAGAGAAGTTACGTACTAATTTAGCTGAAAAGAATGCTTTATTTACTAAGGTTTACGGTAAGCCCGAACTTAAATTTGAAGACATCTTTGAAAAGTACCTTGAATACGGTCAAAAGATGAAGAAATACGTTACTGATACTTCAGTAGTTGTAAATGATGCTTTAGACAATGACGAAAAAGTTCTGTTTGAAGGTGCACAAGGAGTAATGCTTGATATTGATGAAGGTACTTATCCATACGTAACTTCTTCAAACACTATTTCAGGTGGAATTGCTTCTGGTATTGGGATGGGCGCTAACCGCTTAGATACTGTTATTGGTGTCTGCAAGGCTTACACTACTCGTGTTGGTGAAGGACCTTTCCCAACTGAATTATTAGATGAAGTTGGTGATCGCATTCGTGAAACTGCTCATGAATACGGTACTGTTACTGGTCGTCCACGTCGTGTCGGCTGGTTTGATTCAGTTGCTCTTCGTCACGCTAAGCGTGTTGCTGGTATCAACGCTTTAAGTTTGAACTTATTAGACGTCTTTTCTGGTTTTGATAAGATTAAGATTGCCACTGCTTACGAACTTGATGGTGAAAAGATCGACTACTACCCAGCAAGTTTGAAGGAATTATACAGATGTAAGCCAGTTTACGAAGAACTTCCTGCATGGGAAGAAGATATTACCAATGTAAAGACTTGGGAAGATTTACCAGAAAATGCTAAGAAGTTCTTGAACCGTGTTTCTGAATTAGTAGGTGTTCCTCTAGTTACTGTTTCAGTTGGTCCTGACCGTGAACAAACTATTGTTTTGAAGAATCCTTGGGAAATGTAATTTATGTTAGAACGTTATACTCGTCCAGAAATGGGCAAAATTTGGTCCTTAGAAAATAAATACGCTGCTTGGTTAAAGGTAGAAATCGCTGCAACTAACGCATGGGCAGAACTTGGCGAAGTTCCAGAAGCCGATGCTAAGAAGATTGCAGACAATGCTTCTTTTACTGTTGAGAGAGTTTCAGAACTTGAGGCAATTACTCACCATGATGTGGTTGCTTTTACTAGAACAGTTTCTGAAAGCTTGGGCGAAGAGAAGAAGTGGGTTCACTTTGGCTTAACTTCAACTGATGTTGTTGATACTGCACAAGGTTATATCTTAAAGCAAGCTAATGAGATCATTTTGAAAGACTTAGAAGCTTTAAAAGAAACTATTGCAGATAAGGCTAGAAAATATAAATATACTGTTGAAATGGGACGCACTCACGGTGTTCAAGCAGAACCAACTACTTTTGGTTTGAAACTTGCGCGCTGGTATGCTGAGATTAACCGTGACATTGAACGCTTTAAAGCAGCCGCTAAAGATGTAGAATCTGGTAAGATTTCTGGTGCCGTTGGTACTTTTGCCAATGTGCCACCAGCAGTTGAAACTAGCGTTTTAAAGCAATTAGGTCTAACTCAACAACCTGTAACTAGCCAAGTTTTGCCAAGAGACTTACATGCTTACTACATTGCTACTATTGCTTTAATTGCAACAAGTATTGAGAACTGGGCAACTGAAATTCGTGGACTGCAAAGAAGTGAAATTCATGAAGTTGAAGAACACTTTAGAGCTGGGCAAAAGGGCTCTTCTGCAATGCCTCATAAGCATAATCCAATTGGTTCTGAGAACTTATCTGGTATGGCTAGAGTAATGCGTGGCTACATGGTTCCAGCTTATGAAGATGTGGCTTTATGGCACGAAAGAGATATTTCTCATTCAAGTGCTGAACGTGTAATTTTACCTGATGCAACCATCGGAATTGATTACATGTTGAACCGTTTCAACCGCATTTTAACCAACTTGGATGTTTTCCCAGAAACAATGCTCAAGAATATGGATCGCACTTATGGTTTGATCTATTCACAACGCGTGCTTTTGAAATTAATTGATGAAGCAGGTTTATCACGTGAAAAGGCTTATGACATGGTGCAAAAGCTTGCTAATAAGTCTTGGCAAGAACAAACTTCATTTAGAAAGTTAATTGAAGACAGTGAAGTTATGAATTACTTGTCTGAAGAAGATCTAGACGATGCTTTTGATTATCACTATCACTTGAAGCATGTTGATGAAATTTTTGAAAAGTGCGGCTTAGATTAAGATAGAAGTAAGAACGTTTTGTTAGATATAATTGTGTCTGACAAGGCGTTTTTTGTATAGGGAGGAATTATGAAAGTTGAGCGTTCTGCAGGCGCTATTATCTGGCGCAAGGAAAATAACGAAATCCAATATTTACTAATTCAAAGTCAACCATATAAACAATTCAAGAGTGCTTGGGCATTTTCCAAGGGACATCTTGAAGCCGGTGAGACAGAACGGGATGCTGCAAAGAGAGAAGTCTTTGAAGAAGTAGGATTAAAGCCTGAATTTAATTTTGATTTTCATGAGAGTTATTCATACAAGGTCACTAGCGAAATTGAAAAGACAGTAACTCTATTTTTAGCAGAATATAAAGCTGATCAAAAAATAAAGCGTCAAGAAAGTGAAATTAGGTCGACTGAATGGTTAAATTATCAAGCTGCTCAGGAAAGAATTAGAGAGCAAAACTTTAAAGAATTTAAATTTGAAGATTTATCAGCAATCTTGGCTAAGGCTAATGATTATTTGGTGAGTCGTGAGGGACAGAAGGAAAAGTAGACAATAATCACAAAAAATTATATAATTGCAAAAGAAAAGGAGCTAGTAACTGCTACTCACTAACTCCGATCGTAACTTATTTGCATTAATTTTCACCTCCGTAACTTAAGAATTTTTGAGGGGCATAGATGTGCTAAAGTTACTAAGTTAAAAGCAGGGTCGCTACCTGCTTATTAAACCTAATATTTTACCGATAATTTGGTAAAAGAAAACGATCAAGATTCTCCACGTAAGGAAAGTCTTGATCGTTTTTTATTCAATAATTTATTCAAATTCATCTAATGCTTCTAAGGCATTTTCCCAGTCACTATTTGCTTGTTCTAGTTGTTCTTGAACAGCAGATAATTTTTCTTGAAGCGGTCCGAGTTTTTCAAATGAAGCCGCAATATCAGGGTTGGCCATTTCAGTTTGAATTTCTTGTTCTTCTGCTTCAAGCTTTTCAATTCGAGCTTCTGCATCACTAACAGCACGTTCTAATTTACGTTTTTGTGAATCACGAGCCTTTTGCTCTTGATAGGAAAGTTTACCCTTATTTTGATTAGCACTAGTAGTACTTTCAGTTTGTTCAGCTTTTGCTTCTTGAACTGCAGCAGCTTGTTTAGCTTTTTCATCTAAGTAGTAAGAATAATTACCATTATAGATCTTAGCGTGACCATCACGAACTGAAATAATCTTATTAGCTAACTCGTTAATAAAGTAACGGTCGTGAGAAACAAAAAGTAGGGTGCCGTCATAATTATCTAAAGCTTGTTCAAGCACTTCTTTTGCTTCAATATCTAAGTGGTTAGTTGGCTCGTCCATTAGCAAGAAGTTGTCTTTTTCAAGAGACAAAACAGTTAAAGTTAAACGAGCTTTTTGTCCACCAGATAATTGGCCAACTGTCTTATCAATATCTTCAGCAGTAAATAAGAAGGAAGCTAAGATTGAGCGAACGTCTTTTTCTGGCATGGTCTTGTGACGATCCCAAATGGTATCAAGGACAGTCTTTGAAGGATCAAGACTTTGAAGTTCTTGATCGTAGTAACCAATGTCTAAACTAGCACCATACTTAATTGAACCATCTTTAGGTTCAAGTTTTTTCATAATTGTTTTAAGTAGGGTAGACTTACCAATTCCGTTTGGTCCGATAATTGCAACACGATCGTTTTTATTAACTTGAAAGTCAATGTCAGAAACCATTGTTTTATCTGGATAACCGATAGTTAAGTCTTTGGCAATTAAGACTTCTTTTCCTGAAGGACGGTCACTAGTAAAGTTAATGCGAACTTTTTGCTTATGCTTAGGTGGCTTAATTCGCTCCATCTTGTCTAAAGCCTTACGTCTACTCTGAGCACGTTTAGTAGTTGAAGCACGAACTAAGTTCTTTTGAATGAACTCTTCTTCTTTTTTGATCTTTTCTTGTTGCTTCTCATAGGCAGCTTCTTGCTGGTTATTCATCAATTCACGTTCTTTAACGTATTGACTATAGTTACCCTTAAAAGTAGTTAGTTTTCCAAAGTTTAATTCAAAGATTTGGTTAGCTAAGTGATCTAAGAAGTACTGGTCGTGAGAAACAGTGATAATTGCGCCTTGGTAGTTCTTCAAGAATGCTTCTAACCAATCTAAAGTGTCTAAGTCAAGATAGTTAGTAGGTTCGTCTAGCAAGAGAACTGGTGGCTTTTGCAACAGTAATTTCACAAAAGCAAGGCGTGTTTTTTCACCACCAGAAAGAGTTCCAATGACTTTCTGCCAGGTATTTTCTTTAAAATTGAAACCATTAAGAATGCTCTTAATTTCAGCTTGATAAGTAAAGCCGCCTTCTTGTTCAAAGTCGTAGGCAAGCTGGTCATAGCGCTTGAGCAGGTCTTCATCTTCAGGATGTTCAGCAATTTGTTCCTGCATTTTAGTGATGCGCTTATTTTTTTCAATTAAATTATCAA